>NZ_JBSFNM010000006.1:0-258696 GCF_053587085.1 Kitasatospora sp. NPDC003701 | reverse complement strand
CCACCGCCATCGACACCACCGGCACCGCCGGCGCGGCGGTCTGCAAGGGCGACACCGGCGCCCCCGTCATCCGCGAGGTCAACGGCCGGACCGAACTCGCCGCCGTCGCCTCCCGCTCCTGGCAGGGCGGCTGCTTCGGCAACACCGAAACCCGCACCGGCGCCTCCAACACCCGCGTCGACGACCTCGCCGCCTGGGTGAAGGACCTGCGGTACCGCACCGCGGACGTGCAGGCCGGCACGCACGTGCAGATCATCGGCTCCGACAGCGCCCTGTGGGACTCGGTCGCCGACTACAACGTCAGCCGCTGGACCCGCCCCTGGACCCCGATGGGACCCAGCCAGCTGCTCAAGGTCGACAGCGTGGCCATCGGTGACACCGTCCACGTCTACGCCGTCGCGGGCGACGGCCGCGTCTACGGCCGTGACGGCAAGGTCGGCGGCACCTGGGGCGACTGGAACGAGGCCCCCGGCGGCGCCGTGGGCGTCAAGGACATCTCCGCCACCGCCCGCGGCAACCTCGTCGACCTGGTGATCATCGGCAGCGACGACTCGCTGTACGCCACCACCGGCAACTACGACACCGGCGACTGGAACCCGCTCTGGGACAAGATCGGTGACAACCACCTCAAGGCCGTCACCAGCGCATACTACAACAACGCCACCTACATCTTCGCGATCAACGAGGACGACAAGGTGTACACCCGGTCCGCCGACTACGGGGCCGGCCGCTGGACCGAGTGGGTCGACCTGCCGGGCAGCCTGCCGAACGTGAAGGCCATCAGCGCCAGCACCCACGGCACCACCATCGACCTGGCCATCGCCGGCGCCGACGCCTTCTACACCACCAGCGGTCACTTCGACACCGGCTACTGGGACCCGCAGTGGGCCAAGATCAGTGACCACCGCCTGAAGGCCGTCACCAGCAGCACCTACAACAACGTCGTCCACGTCTACGCCGTCAACGAGGACGACAAGGTCTACGGCATCGACGCCGACTACAACGCCGGCCGCTGGACCGGCTGGGGCGAGGTCCCCGGCGGCGCCACCGGCGCCAAGACCCTCACCGCCACCACCACCGGCTGACTCCGTACCACCACGTCGTACACGGTGGGGTGGATGATCTGACGGATCATCCACCCCACCCACACCACAGGCATCATCCGACCAAGGGGGGACCCATGCTTCGCAGCACCTCGACCCGAATGCACCGTACCGGTGCGCTGGCCGCCGCCACCGCCGTGGTCGGCGCGCTGGCCACCTTCTCCGCCGCTCCGGCCGGTGCGGCCGTCGGTGACCCGGCGGCGGACGGCGCCTACGCCTACACCGCCAAGCTCACCATCGGCGACAACGTCCGCACCTGCACCGGCACCCTGGTGGACCGCAACTGGGTCATCACCGCCGCCAGCTGCTTCGCCGACGACCCCGCCCAGCCCGCCACGCTGCAGGCCGGCACACCGAAGTGGCACACCACCGCCACCATCGGCCGCACCGACCTCACCACCGGCGCCGGCCAGCAGACCGACGTCGTCGAGCTGGTGCCGCGTCAGGACCGCGACCTCGTCATGGCCCGCCTGGCCACCCCGGTCGACGGCATCGCCCCGCTCACCCTCGCCACCACCACGCCCACCAGCGGCGAGAGCCTGCGCGTACCCGGCTACGGCCGCACCAAGACCGAGTGGGTACCCAACAAGCTGCACTCCGGCGTCTTCTCCCTCGACGCCGTCAAGACCACCGCCATCGACACCACCGGCACCGCCGGCGCGGCGGTCTGCAAGGGCGACACCGGCGCCCCCGTCATCCGCGAGGTCAACGGCCGGACCGAACTCGCCGCCGTCGCCTCCCGCTCCTGGCAGGGCGGCTGCTTCGGCAACACCGAAACCCGCACCGGCGCCTCCAACACCCGCGTCGACGACCTCGCCGCCTGGGTCCAGCAGGTCCGCGGCACCTCGCTCGGCTGGAAGACCCAGGCCCTGGTCAAGGGCGGCACCAACCTCTACCAGGCCGCCCGCCTCTACGACGGCTCCTGGACCCCGTACGAGGACGTCCAGGCCAAGGCCGGCAGCATCGGCGGCGTGCGCACCGTCGCCACCGCCGGCATCAACGGCGACACCCACGTCGTCGCCCTCGGCGGCGACAACCACCTGCACCACACCATCCGTCACCTCGACGGCACCTGGAGCCCGTTCGGCGACCTGAACGCCAACGTCGGCGACCTCGGCAACATCACCCAGGTCGCCATCGCCTCCACCGGCGCCGACCTGGAGGTCGTCGTCCTGGCCGACGGGCAGCTCTTCCACACCGTCCGGTACGCCGACGGCAACTGGAGCGGCTTCGGCAAGGTCTTCGAGGCCGCCGGGCCCCTGAGCGGCGTCACCACCCTCGCCGCCGCCGGAGCGGGCGGGAACCTCCAGGTCGCCGCCGTCGCGAACGGGAACGTCTTCCACACCGTCCGGTCCGGCTCCACCGGCAGCTGGAGCGGCTGGGGCGCGGTGGCCGACGCGGCCGGCGCCACCGGCCCGGTCACCTCGCTCGCCATGGCCCGCCAGGGCGACGACATGAACCTCGTCGTCGTCACCGACACCGGCGCCCAGTTCCACACCATCCGCTACGCCAACGCCTCCTGGCAGCCCTTCGGCTCCGTGAGCAGCGTGATCGGACAGGTCACCGCCACCTCGGTCAGCGCCGCCCCGGTCGACGGCTCCGCCCAGTTCGCCATCACCACGGGTGACAACCGGGTCCTGACCACCGCCCGCCTCGCGGACGGCAACTGGACCGCTCCCCAGGCCCTGGACCTCCGGGGCGTCACCGGCAGCCACACCGGCACCGCCATCACCGGCACCCTCTGACCGGACCGGAAACACCGGAGGAGCGGGCGGCCCCGACCGGGCCGCCCGCTCCTCCTGCCGTGACCGGTGGGAACAGCGGGGCCCCACGAGGTGTTGCGAACCTGCGTCGTCACAGCCCGTGTCCTGACGGGGCGGCTCGGATCGTAGTTGTTCAAATTGGAACTACCGAGTACCGTCGGGACCCGACCATCACCCCGGTAACGGAGGCCCCGCCCATGCCGCAGCCCGCTCCGACGCAGCCCGGCACCGCCACGGTGCGCTCCCGGGTGCGCATCCCGCTGACCTTCCCGGACGGGTACCGCGCCGAGGCCGAGGTCTTCACCTTCCACGGCCTGACCGACGGCGCCGAGCACCTGGCGCTCGCCCTCGGCAGCGTGCCGGAGGGCGGGACGCCGCTGGTGCGGCTGCACTCGGAGTGCCTGACCGGCGACGTCTTCGGCTCGGACCGGTGCGACTGCGGGCCCCAGCTGCGCGAGTCGGTGGAGCGGATCGCCGAGGCCGGCGGCTACCTCCTCTACCTGCGCCAGGAGGGCCGCGGCATCGGGCTGTACAACAAGCTGGACGCCTACGCCCTGCAGGACTCCGGCCTCGACACCTATGACGCCAACACCGCGCTCGGCCTGCCCGAGGACGGGCGCGACTACACCGCCGCCGCCCAGATGCTCGCGGCACTCGGCACCACCGCCGTCGACCTGCTGAGCAACAACCCGGACAAGGCGGCCCAGCTGGCCGGCCTCGGCATCACGGTCGAGCACCGGGTGCCGACCGGCGTGCACCTGTCGGCCAGCAACATCCGCTATCTGCGGGCCAAGGTGGAGCGGACCGGCCACTCGATCGAGCTGTCCCGCCTGGTCGGCTGAGCCCGGCGGGCCCGGCCGGCACCCGGGCGGGGGCCGGTTCGTCCACGCACCTGATGCCGTCGGCCTGCCGCGGGGGCATCCTGGAAGGACGTCCCAGCGCTCCAGGAGGCGTCCATGCCGACGCACCAACTGCCGGTCGCGGTCGTGGGCGCCGGACCGTACGGGCTCGCCGCGGCCGCCCACCTGACGGCACGGGGTGCGGCCGTTCGGGTGTTCGGGGAGCCGATGGCCGGCTGGCGCGCCCACATGCCGGCGGGGATGTTCCTGAAGTCCACCCCGCGTGCCTCGAACATCTCCGCGCCCGCCGCCGGGCACCGGCTGGCCGACTTCCGGGCGGCCCGGGGCCTGCCCACGGTCGGCGACCGCTACCCCGTGCCGATCGCGGAGTTCATCGCCTACGGCACCTGGTTCCAGCAGCACTGCGTGCCCGAGGTCGAGCGCTGCTCGGTGCTCGGCATCGGCTACGACCACGGCGTCTTCCGGCTGCGGCTGGACACCGGGGAGGAGCTCCGGAGCCGGGCCGTGGTGCTCGCCACCGGGCTGCGGGCCTTCGCCCACGCCCCCGGGGTACTGGCCGCCGTGCGGCGGGCGGGCCTGGCCTCGCACACCTCGGACCACGCGGAGCTGGGCCACCTCGCCGGCCGCCGGGTCGCGGTGATCGGCGCCGGGCAGTCGGCGCTGGAGAGCGCCGCCCTGCTCGCCGAGGCCGGGGCGCAACCCACGCTGCTGGCCCGGACGCCCCGGCTGCGGTTCGGCACGGCGCCCGAGGCGGACCTGCCGGGCGAGCGGCCGGCGGCGGTCCGGGCCCGCTACCCGGGCTCCGAACTCGGCCCCGGGTGGCACCTCCTCGGCTACTGCAAGGCTCCCCGGGCGTTCCGCCACCTCCCCGACGACGCCCGGGCCCGCCGGGTGCGGACGGTGCTCGGCCCGGCCGGTGCCTGGTGGCTGCGGGAGCGGATCGAGGACGCCGGCCTGCCGGTGGTCACCGGGGTGTCGGTGGAGTCGGCGCGGGAGCGGGCGGGCGCGGTCCGGCTGCGGCTGCGCGGCGTCACCGGCGATCTGGAGGTCGACCACGTCCTGGCGGCCACCGGCTACCGGGTGGACGTCGAACGCCTCGGCCTGCTCGACGAGGGCGTGCGGCGGGCGGTGCGGCGCACCGCGGACGGGGCGCCGCGACTGTCCGACGAGTTCGAATCCTCCGTCCCGGGGCTGTACTTCACCGGGTTGTCCGCGGCGAACTCCTTCGGCCCGCTGCTGCGCTTCGTCTGCGGCACGGACTTCGCGGCGCGCCGGGTCTCGGCCGCGCTCACCGGCGGCGCACCGGCCTGACCCGACCGCACCGGACCCACCCGACCCTCCGGACCCACCCGACCCACCCGACCGCACCGGACTCACCGGGCACCCCGGCGCCCTCAGCCGCGCGCCGCTCCCCCGGCGCCCGCCCGGACCGCCCCCGCGAGCCTGCGAGCGGCGTACCGGGCGGCCCGGCCGCCGAACCTGGCGGCCTCGGCCAGCGCGGGCACCGGATCGTCCGGGCAGAGCCAGGCCCGTTCGGTGCCCCGGCGCGGCCACAGGTCGGCGGGCGGGCGGCGCTCGTGCCAGGCGGCGGAGCCGACGGAGAGCAGGTCGAGCTGGCCGACCCCGTAGCCGCGCCGCAGCTGCGGCCCGCGCGGCACCGGGCGCCCGGTGAGCGAGAGGTGCAGCGCGCGCACCACGTCGACGCCGTCGGAGGTCTCGAAGAGGCGGAACTGCGCGCCCGTCCGCGGGTTGAAGTCGACCAGCTTGTACCGGCCGTCGCGCAGGTCGAGCCGCCAGTCGAGGTCGGCGATCCCGCTGTAGCCGATCCGCCGGCAGAACCGCACGGCCAGCTCGGCCAGCTCGGGGTTGGCGACGGCTCGGGCCCGGGTGGTGACGCCCGCCCCGGGGGGCCAGGAGCGCAGCTTGACGCCGGTGAAGGCGGCGAGCGGCTCGCCACCGGGGCCGCAGGTCAGGTGGGTGATCCAGTCCTCCGCCCGGTCGGCGGGCAGGTACTCCTGGGCCAGCACCGCGAGCGCCGGGCCGCCGTCCGGCCCGTCCGCCGGGCAGTGGGCCAGCAGCTCCGCCTCGGTCCGGACGACGGTGGTGTGGCCGACCACCGGGCGTTGCAGCCGGGTGAAGGAGGCGAGGTTCTTCAGCACCAGCGGATAGCCGAACCGGCGTGCGGCGGCCAGCAGTTCGTCGCGGTCGGTGGGCGCGCAGGCACCCGGGGTGGGGGTGTCGGTGGCGCGGCAGAGGTCGTGCAGGCCCCCCTTGTCGGCGAGCCGCCGGGGCAGGCCGGCCGGCACCGGCGGCAGCAGCAGGTCCTCGGCGAGTTCCTCCGCGTGCTCGGCGAGCAGCACGGCGGCCTCGTCGTCGGTGGCCACCGCCACGGCCCGCCGGCCGGTCCGCCGCCGCACCTCGCCGGCCGCCTCCCGCAGGCCGGCGGCCAGTTCGGCGGGCGGCTCCCGGCCGGTGGTGGGCGCGACCAGCGCTCCGGTCAGGTAGCGGGAGAGGGCGGTGGGGGTCAGGCGGTCCTCGACCATCGCGTAGACCGGGACGCCGAGCCGGCCGAGGGTGCGCACCGCGCCGACGGCGCTGTGCGACTGCGGGTAGCGGCCGATCTTCACCAGCAGCGCGGGCACGGCCCGGTCCGCGCGCAGCGGGTTCCGGGCCATGGCGCTCCCGCCCCTCAGTGCTGCCACGCCTGGACCCACTGCACCTGCAGGGCGGCCGAGTCCGTCCCGGCGGGCGGCGACTCCAGGTACCCGACGGCGAGGTTGAGCACGATCTCCATGGCCACGTTCGGGATCCGCGAGGGATCGGTGACCTGGAACCAGGCCTTGCCGTCGACGTACCAGGTGACCGTGGACGGCTCCCAGTCGACGCCGAAGACGTGGAAGCCGGAGGAGAAGTCGGCGGGGCCCCAGTTCTGGCCGACGTGCTGGTCCGAGCCGTCCGCCCCGCGCCAGTGCAGGTTCATGTGGACGTACTGGTCGGTGTTGGGGAACTCGGCGATGTCGACCTCGGGCGGGGTGCCCCGGGTCTCGGCCGGGATCAGCCAGAAGGCGGGGAAGAAGCCGTGCGGGTTCGCCGGGACCTTCATCGAGGCCGCGAAGTAGCCGTAGGTGAAGGTGTGGCGCGGCTTGGCGTTCCAGGAGTCGCGGCCGGTGCTGACCATGCCGGAGACCCACGGGTACGTCCGGCCGTCGCTGCCCGTCACCGTCCGGGGCTGTGCGGTGAGGGTGAGCCGGCCTCCGCCGGCCTTGACCTGGCCCGGCTGGTACCACTGGTCCTCGCCGTTTCCGGCGTTGGTGCAGCCGCCGTCGTTCCAGTCGTAGCAGGTGGTCCACTTCGCCGGGTCGAGGGTGGATCCGGTGAACTCGTCGTCGAACACCAGCCGCCACGTACCGGCCGCCGGGGGACGGTTCGCGGCGGCCGCGACCGGCAGCCCGGTGCCCGCCGCCGCGCTCGACCCGGTACCGCCGGCCGCGCCGGGGGTGCCGGAGGAGCAGGCCGCGCACAGCGCCAGCAGGACGGCCGCCGCCAGGGCGCCGGCGACCCGCCGGGGCCGGCCCGGTCGCCACGGCCCGCGCGGCGGGGCCGGGCCCGCCGCCGGGGTGGCCTCCTGTGCCGGGCCCGCCGGCCGCACGGGCGGTGCCTCGGCGGGCGGGCCGCCGCCCCGGCCCGGCCGGGTGCGGTGCGGTAGCAGCGCGAGCAGCGTGGTGACGGCGGCCAGGGCCGCGATCGCGACGCTCACCGAGAAGGCGTGGTGGGCCAGCAGCGCGACGGCGGTCAGCGCGGCGAGCGCGGTGCTCAGCGCGACCGCGAGCGCGGCGGCGGCGAGCCGGTCGGGCCCGCCGGCGGTGCGGGCGATCGTCGGCCGGGCCAGCAGGGCGGCCGCCCCCGGGCCCAGCACCAGGAAGCCGCCGGTCAGCACGATGCGCAGCGGATGGCCGGGGGGCAGCGCGGTGGACGCCAGCGCGACCCAGCCGAACAGGGCGAGCGCCAGGCGGGCGGCGGTGCGGGGAGGAAGCCTCATCACTGCCCACTCTCGGCGAACGGGCTCTCGACGGCGACCGGGGCGGAGTGCCGGTAGACGGTGGCGTCGCCGTCGGTGAACACCACGCGCAGCGTGGCGGAGGCCGAGGCGGCGTCGCGGACCCGGTCGACGGTGTCGGCGGGCAGGATTCCGGTGAGCCTGCACTCGGCGGCCTGGGCCTTGGTCAACACCAGGTAGGAGGGGCCGGTGATGGCCGGGTCGCCGAGCGCGGCCTCGACGGCCGAGGCGGGATCGGTGACCAGGTCCCGCCGGTCCGCCGGGGTGCCCAGCGAGAGCGCCGTCCGGCTGAGCTCGTCGTAGCGCTCCTCGGAGCCGGGCAGGTCGGCGGTGACCGAGACGATCCGCGATCCCGGCGGGGCGGTGTGCGCGACGTAGCGCAGGGCGGCGACCTCGCCGGGGCTGAAGTTGTTCATGGCCTCCTTGCTGTAGTAGCCGAAGACCAGGCCGCCCAGCAGCCCGAGCAGGGCCACCGTGGTCAGCCCCCAGCGCAGCGCGGGCAGCACCCGGCGCGGGCCCCGCCCCCGGACGGCGGCTGCGGGATCCCCGGCGGGCGCGGGAGCGCGGGAGGACGGGATCAGCACGGTGGCGGCGAGCAGGGCCGCGGCGGGCAGCGCGAACAGGTAGGCGCGGAACACCATCTCGCCGCCGTAGCTGTTGGCGAGCAGCAGCGGGACGGGCGCGATCAGGATCAGCGGCAGGCTGGTGCGGCGCACCCAGCGGTGGCGCACGACGGCCGTCACCGCCAGCAGCAGGACGGCGCCGGTCAGGCCGCGGTCGACCCAGGAGGCGAACACCTGGCCCGGGGCGGGCTGGGCGAGCCGTTGCAGGCCGGGCAGCGCGTTGTTGTCGGGCGAGGCCAGCGCGGCGACCAGGTTGCCGATGTTCTTGGCCAGGTAGGGCCGGGCGACCGTGGCGTCCCAGGCGAAGGTGAGGGCGACGGCCCCGGCCAGGGCCGGCAGGACCACCCGGCGGTTGCGGCGCGGGAGGGCGAGCATCAGCAGCGTGCTGATCAGCATCAGCGGGGTGAGCTGGTGCGAGCAGACGATGGCGGCCGTCAGGACCAGCACCAGGGCGAACGGCAGCGGTCGCCAGCCGCCCCGGGGCGGTATGTCGGACATCCAGGTCATCGCCCGGGCACCGGTGCCCGGCCCGGCCCGCACCACGGCCGGGGCTCCGCGTTCGGCCGGGGCACCGCGCTCGGCCGGGGCACCGCGCTCGGGCGGCGCCTGCGCCACGGCCGGGTCCGGCGCGACGGCCGGTTCCGGCGCCCCGGGCGGGCCCTGCGCCACGCGGCCGGCCGCCAGCCGGCGGAGCACCAGCGCGAGCACCGCGAGGAACAGCAGGTAGGAGAAGGCCTGCGGGGAGAAGTAGTCCTGGCCGATCCAGGAGGCGCTGTAGTAGATCCAGATGCCGCCCCAGACCAGCCGCCGGTCCCGGGTGACGGTGCGGAAGATCAGCAGCAGCGGGCCGAGCAGCAGGACGTTGGCGAGCACCGGGTACCAGACGGCGTAGCCGAGCGCGGAGTGCAGGCCGGTGGCGCGCAGCAGCAGCACGTTGAGCTGGAAGAAGCCGGGCCACTGGTTGTAGATGTCCAGCTCGCCCGCGTAGGGCACGGAGCCGTCGTGGCGCAGCATGGCGTCCACGACCATCACGTGCTTCCAGGCCCACGCGTAGCGCAGCTCCGGGTAGAGCAGGGTGGGTGTGGCGTGGATGAAGGCGATGAGGGCGAGGACGTACCCGGCCGCCCAGCGCTGGCGGATCCGCCGGTCCCGCAGGACGGCGACGAAGCCGGCCACCAGCAGGGCCAGGCCGGCCCAGTACAGCACCGGCAGTACTTGGATCAGGCCGAGGTCGCCCATGCCGCCGAGCCGTACCCGGGGCAGCGCGAGCAGCCACAGGGCCAGCGCCGCGGGCAGCGCCAGACGGGCGAACACGCCGAGCGGCCCGGCCGCCCGCCATCCGTCGCGCAGCGACCGCAGCAGCCCGCCGGGGCGCGGCCCGCCGGCGGCCGGGCGTCGTCCGCCCGCGGGGGGTTGGGTCCGGGCCAGTTGGTCAACCATTGGAGGGCCTTCCGACCGGGCTGCCGACCGCGGTGCGCAGCCGGCGGTAGGTGCGCCAGTACCGCGTGTAGAGGCTCTCCTGGACGGGGCCGATCCGGGCTCCGCGCCCGGCGATCCAGTCCTCGAAGACGTGGTCGGGGGTGTCGGCGCGGACCATCAGCCGGCAGATCCGCAGGACGGAGTCGGACGCGGAGCTGAACTTGTTCTCGACGGCGGTGGCCGACGTCCAGCCCGCCTCGCGGACCTTGCGCCGGACGGCCGGGCTGGAGTACCCGTGCGGGTAGGCGAACGCGGCGACCTCGTGGCCGAGGGCGTCCTCCAGGCGCCGCTTGCACTCGACGATCTCGTCGGTGCAGCGCTGCCCGTAGACGGTGTCCAGTTGGGCGTGGGTGACGGAGTGGCCGCCGATCTCGACGCCCATCGTGTCCAGGTTGCCGATCTGCCGCCAGTTCAGCATGTCCGCCGGCGGGAAGAGGCTGCCGGTGGGCGGCCCGCCCGGCGGGTGGACGGCGCCGACGGTGACGTACAGGGTGGCCGGCAGGCCGCGCTCCGCGAGCAGCGGGGCGACCGTCCAGTAGAAGTCGGCGAATCCGTCGTCGAAGGTGAGGACGGCGGCGCGCGGCGGCAGCGGGGGGCCGCCGAGGATCGCCGCCACCAGCCGCCGCAGCGGCACCACGGGCCGGCCGCTGTCGACGATCCGGTCGATCTGGCGGCGGAAGGTCGCGGGGGTCACGGTGTACGGCGCGATCCACGGCGGCGGGTCGTCCGACACCGAGTGGTAGAGGAACACCGGTACCGCTTTCATGGCCGGCTCCTGGTGGGGACCGCCGCCGGGCCTCCCCGCTCGACGGCCGGGGGCGCGGTGGCGGCCCCGGCGTCGGCCCGGGAGAGCCGGCCGGTGGCGTACCCGGCCGCCGCCAGGCAGGCGCCGGCGCCCAGGGCCCCGGCCGCCCGCAGCCGGCGCCGGCCCAGCGCGCCGAGCACCGCGGCGGGCAGCGTGCGGCGCACGTAGCGGCGCTCGCTGGAGAGTGCGGACCGGGTGCCCGCGTACCGGGCGACCACGGCCTTGGAGCGGCCCTCCGCGTAGCAGCGGGAGCTGAAGTAGCGCCAGGTGGTGCGGGCCGGCGGGACGTGCTGGCGGACGACGGCGGCGGGCTCGTACCGCAGCTCGCCGCCGGGGTGTCCGGCGGTGAGCCGCAGGCAGAGCTCGGTCTCCTCGCAGCCGAACGGGCTGGTGCCGATCCGGCCGAGGTCGCTGCGGAACCCTCCGGCGGCGACCACCGCGGCCCGGCGGAAGGACATGTTGGCGCCGATGAAGTTGCGCACCGCGCCGGTGGCCTCCGGGGCGCCGGGGTAGGAGCAGCCGACCACCCAGTCGTACTCGGGCGGGAACCAGCCGGGGCGGCCGGTCTCCCACCAGGAGTCGACCCGGCCGCCGACGCCGAGCACCGTCGGGTCGCGGTAGCCGGCCAGCAGCCGCTGCGTCCAGTCGGGTTCGGCCACCGCGTCGTCGTCCAGGAAGGCGACCACCTCGCCGCGGGCGAGCGTCACCCCGGTGTTGCGGGCGCCCGAGACACCCGGTTTCTCGGGGCTCTCGACCAGCCGGAGGCCGGGGCGGTCGGCCAGCCGGGCCGTCAGTGCGGGGCAGTGGTCCACCACGACGACGGTCTCGTCGGGCCGGCGCAGCTGGGCGCGGATCGAGTCGAGGGCGGCGCACAGGTCGTCCCAGCGGTCGAGGGTGTAACTGCAGACGACCACGGACAGGGTGGGCGCGGGGCCCGGTGCGGTACCCGGTCCGGACATCGGCACGGTGTTCATCACGATCTCCGATCGGACGGCAGCCAGCGCGGGAGGGCGACCAGCAGCGGAAGGGCGAGTGCCGTCGCGGCGAGCAGCCAGGCCAGCCCGACCCCGGCGAGGCCGAGCACGGGCAGCAGTCCGGCGACCAGGGCGATCACCAGGACGGCGTAGACGAGTTGCAGCCCGATCATCCAGCCGAGGGCGCGGCGCACCCGGGCGACGTCGGTGGCCAGGCTCAGGACGACGGTGGGCAGCGCGGAGAGCGCCATCAGCCGCAGCACCGTGGTGCCGTGCTCGGCGTACCCGGGCCCGAACAGACTCAGCAGCCAGGGGGCGAAGGCCACGATCACGACGACCGCCGCAAGGACGAGCAGGCCGGTGTGCCAGAGCATGCGGCGGGCGTGCTCGGCGAGCCGCTCCGGTGCCCGGGCGGCCTCGACCACCAGCGAGCTGCCCATGCTGTAGGCGGCCATGTAGAGGCTGTCGGCGATCACCCAGGCGAGCGAGTAGTAGGCGTTCTGCTCGGCGCCGAGCACGGCCAGCACCATGAGCGGTACGACGCTGCACGCGGCGATGCCGGAGATGTTGCCCAGGTAGTCCGCGACGGCGTACCCCGCCACCCGCGGCGGCGCGGGCGTGGCGGTGCCGGCCGCGCGCTGGTGGTCCGGGATCGCCCGGCGGAAGAGCACGACGTTGGTGAGCAGGACGGTGACGAGCAGGGCCGCCGCCCAGGAGACCAGGATGCCGGTGCCCACGGCGAGCACCGCGCAGACGGCCAGCGCGCCGGCCTTCGCCAGGGCGAAGAGGGTGTTCTCGCCGAGCACCCAGCCGGCGCGCCGCAGGCCGGTCAGGGCGCCGTCCTGCAGGACGAAGAGCGAGTAGCCGGCCGTGACCACGACGAAGGCGACCGCCACCACCGGCTGGCGCAGGTACCCCAGGCTCGGGGAGATCCACGGGATCAGCAGCAGGAACACCGCGGCGGCGAGCGCGCTGGCGACGATGCTCGCCAGGTAGCAGCGGACCACCAGCCGCCGGGTGTGCTTCCCGGCGCCGGGCAGGAAGCGCACCAGCACGCTGTTGAGGTTGAAGCGGCCCATCGCGGAGAGCAGCCCGGCGGCGGAGACCGCGGCGTAGCTGAGGCCGACCGTCTCGGCGCTGTACCAGCGGGTGGCGAACAGCCAGAAGATCGCGCCGAGCGCGGCCGCCACCGTCGAACTCGCCAGCAGCACGTGGCCGTTGTGCAGCAGCGGCTCACCGGACAGCCGGCCCCGGGCGGCCCGGGCCCGGGCCCGCAGCAGGGCCCGGTAGGAGCACTGGCAGGGCAGCGGGAGCGGGCAGGAGCAGGGCCTGGCGGGGGCGGCCGAGCGCGTGCCGAGCGACTGCATCACGACCAGTCCTCCGCCCGGAACCGGCGGTCCTGCCGGCGGCTGACCAGGTAGCTGAACGGGCCGTTCAGCAGGCCGCGCAGTTCGAGCCGGCCGAGCCGGGCCAGCCCCGGGTCGCCGTCGGCCGTACCGCCGCCGGGCCCGCCGGAGCCGGCCCGGCGCAGGGCGTACCGGGTGCCGGCCGGGAGCCGGCGCAGCAGGTCGGCCAGCAGGCCGGGGCGCTGGGAGACGGCGGCGGTCAGATAGGCGCCGAGGCCGGTGCCGAAGCCCTGGATCTGGGCCTCCAGCTCCGCCATGGTGCGCCGGTGCCGGTGCCAGACGACGGCCTCCGGCCGGTACGCGAGGGTGTGCCCGGCGACCAGGACGCGCAGGAAGGCGAGCAGGTCCTCGCCGCCGCGGGTCGGCGTGCCCGCCCCGGTGGCCGGGTCGAAGCCGCCGATGCCGCGGATCACGGTGGTGCGGAAGGCCATGTTGGCGCCGGTGCCGAAGCGGCCGGCGGCGAACGGGAAGAGCGGGTCGTGGCCGGCCGAGCGCATCGACCAGTCCCGGGGGGCGAAGCCCTTGCCGAAGCCGCAGTACCGCTCGAAGGCCGCCTGGGCCTCGGTGTCGAGTTCGGCGGGCACCACGAGCCCGGTGACGCAGGAGACCCGGGGGTCGGCCCGGAAGGCGGTGGCGAGGGCGCTCACCCAGCCGGGATCGGCCAGCGCGTCGTCGTCGGTGAAGGCCACGAACTCGCCCCGGGCGGCGGACAGCCCCCGGTTGCGGGCCCGGGCCAGGCCCGGGACGGGCTCGCGCAGGTAGTGCAGCCGGCCGGGGGCCAGCGCGCGGACCAGCCGTTCGGTGGCGTCGTCCTCGGGGGCGTTGTCGACCACCAGGAACTCGGTGTCCGGGTAGTCGGTGCGCAGCAGCGCGCTCAGGCTGTCGCCGAGCAGGGTGGGCCGGCCCCGGGTGCAGACGATGACGCTGACCAGCGGCGCGGGGGCGGCGGCGGGCGGGGTCGGCGGAGCGGCGGCGGGCGGCCCGGCGTCCAGGTGGCGTTCGGCCGCCTCGACCAGCCGCCGGCGCAGCCGCTCGGCGTCCCGGTCGGGGCCGTCGGGGCCGTCGGGGCCGTCGGGGCCGTCGGGGCTTTCATGGCCGTCGGCGCCGTCGCCGCCGTCGGGGCCGACCGCGACCAGGCCGAGCGGTCGGCCGGCCCGGCGGACCAGGGCCACCACGGACCCCTGCGGGCGGACCGGGGCCGTGAAGCCGGGCCGCCACGGCCCACCGGGCCGGTCGAGATCGAGTTCCACCACCTGGGCGGGCGCCCGCAGGACGGTGGTCATGACGCACCTCCGGTCCGCAGGCCGCGCTGGCGCCACACGCTGAGCAGATAGCCGAACGGCCCGACCAGCAGCCCGCGGAACTCGCGGCGCCCCAGTCGCAGCAGGTCGGCCTCGCCCTCGGCCGGGCCGCAGCGGGCCCGGTGCCGGCGCACCCGCTGCCAGCGGCGGATGCCGGTGGGGACGCGCCGCACGAGCGGGGCGAGCACACCGGGCCGGTGGGAGACGACGGCGGTCAGGTAGGCCCCGAAGCCGACGCCGAAGTTGAAGACCTGCCGGGTCAGCGCGTCGCAGGTGCGCGGGTGGCGGTGCCAGACGATGGCGTCCGGCTGGTAGGCGACGGTGTGCCCGGCGTCGAGCATCTGGAAGAAGGCGAGCAGTTCCTCGCCGCCGCGGGCCGGCGTGCCGGCCCCGGTCGCCGGGTCGAAACCGCCGATGCCGCGCAGCAGGGCGGTCCGGAAGGCCATGTTCGCCCCGGAGCCGAACCGGCCGACCGAGAACCGCATCAGCGGGTCGTCCGGGCGGTCGCGCAGCGACCAGTCGCGGGCGGCGAAGCCGCGGGAGTAGCCGCCGTACTGTTCGAGGGCGGCCTGGGCCGGGGTGTCCAGCTCGGCCGGCAGCACCAGCCCGGTGACGCAGCCGATCCGGTCGTCCGCGCGGAACGCCCCGGCCAGCGCCTCCACCCAGCCGGTGTCGATGATCAGGTCGTCGTCGGCGAACGCCACCACCTCGCCGTGGACCGCGGACAGGCCGCGGTTGCGGGCCCGGGACAGGCCCGGCACCGGCTCGCGCAGGTACCGGACGCGGTCCCGGTACCGCGTGGCGACGAGGCGTTCGGTGGCGTCGCTCTGCGGGGCGTTGTCGACCACCAGGACCTCCACCTGCGGATAGCCGGTCCGCAGCAACGAGTCGAGGCAGCTCCGCAGTTGTTCGGTCCGGTTGCGGGTGCAGACCACCACGCTGACCGTGACCGGGCCCGCGGGCACCCGGGCGCGGCCGACCCGACCGGGACGCGCCGCGGGTGTCGCGGTGGACAGGGCGGGAACCGGGAGTTCCCGGTGGGCGGCGTCGACCAGCGCCCGGCGCAGCGCGGCACTGTCGCCTGCTGTTCCGGTGGCCGTGACCAAGCCGAGCGGGTGTCCGTGCAGCCGCACCAACGCCAACACGCGGCCGACCGGGTCGACGGCACCGAGACCACCGGGCGAGTGCAGCTCGCTCGGATCGTCCAGGTCAAGGTCGACGACACGGACGGGGGTGTAGAGCGAGTCGCGGGCGGCGGAGCGCGGGCAGGCAGCTGCGGTGCGCCGGTCGGAGCCATTCATCGTCGCTCCTCCGCGGAGGCGGCCGCCGAGGACCGGGCGCCGGGACGCTCGGTGATCAGGGTCCTCAGCACCCGGCGGCCGTCGGAGACGGCGTGCAGGTGGGATCGACCGCTGCGGCGGGGGAGTTCCAGGCTCGGCACCTCGGCGATCCGCAGTCCGGAGCGCAGCGCGTGCGCGATCATCTCGGCCTCGATCTCGAAGCCGGAGGAGCGCAGGTCGAGCGCGTCCAGGAAGGAGCGGCGGAAGGCGCAGTAGCCGTAGCACAGGTCGGTGAGGCCCGCGTCGTACAGGCGGTTGACCACGGCGAGCAGGGCGCGGTTGCCGAACGAGCGGACCTTGGTGAGGTCCAGCGAGCCGCCGCCGGCGATGCACCGGGAGCCCTTGACGAAGTCGAAGCCGTGGTCGAGGAAGTGGAGGAAGTGCGGGATCTCGCCGGGCCACATGGAGCCGTCGGCGTCCATCATGACGATGTACTCGCCGCTCGCGGCGGCGAAGCCGGTGCGCAGCGCGTTGCCCTTGCCGGGCCCGCTCTGCTGGACGCTGCGGACGGTCGGCAGGCAGTGCCGGGCCATCGGGACGGTGGCGTCGTCGGAGGAGCCGTCGACCAGGATGACCTCGTCGACGCAGCGCGGGATCTGCTCGAACACCCAGGGGATGTTGCGGGCCTCGTTCTGGGCGGGGACGACCAGGGTGACGCTGTGCCTACTGGCGACGCCGTCCCCGGCCCGGCGCATCGGCCGCCGGTCCTCGGCGCGGCGCTGTGGCCGTCGGGCCGCGGCCCGGTCCTCGGCCCGGCGCATCGGGCGTCGGGCGTCGGCCCGGTCCTCGGCGCGGCGCTGCGGCCGGCCGTCGTGGTCCGGGGGCGGAACGACGTGGGGGGGCAGGGTGGTGCTCATAGGGGGCGGCCTCTCGGAAGGAGGCGGCGGGCGGCGCCGGGCACGGCGCGGCCCCTGGTGTGACGGGGCGGGCCCGGTGCGCGACATCGGCGCGCGGGGGCGGGGCCCCGGGAAGGAAGCCCCGGAGGGCTGCCGAAACGGTGGAGAGCGGCTGGGGCGGCCCGGGCGAGGGGTGCGCCGCCGGCTCTCGGGCGCCGAAGCGCCGGTCTGTCGAACTGGCCGAATGTGCTTCCCGTACCGGAGTACGGGGTGTGCCAGGGCCTCATCGTGCCCAGGTGATCGGCGTCACGTCAAGTAGTTTGTCCGGATTTTGCCATGTTTGACCGGTGGACTCTTCTGCGCCGGGGCCCCGCCGGCCGCCGCAGGACCCGCCCCGGGAGCGTCCCCGGGACCGCCCCGGGACCCGCCGCCGGTCAACCGCCGGTCAGCCGCCGGTCAGCCGCCGACCGGCCGGCCCCCCGGCTCCTCGGCGATCCGACGGGCGATCTCGGCCGGTCGCACCGGCCGCCCGAAGTGCCAGCCCTGCGCCCAGTCGCAGCCGATGCCGCGCAGCCGCTCGGCGTCCCGGCGGGTCTCCACGCCCTCGGCCGTGACGGTCAGGCCCAGCGCGTGCGCCATCGACACCAGGCCGCTGACGATCCGCCAGCCGGTGGCCGCGTCCTTGGTCGGGTCGTGCAGGTCGCCGACGAAGGAGCCGGCGATCTTCAGCCCGGAGACCGGCAGGTCGCGCAGGTAGGCCAGGTTGGACCAGCCGGTCCCGAAGTCGTCCACGGCGAGCGAGACGCCCTGGTCGACCAGCCCGTGCAGGGTGCGCAGCGCCTCGTCCTCCGGACCGACCACGGTGGACTCGGTGATCTCCAGCTGGAGCCGCGCCGGGTCCAGGCCGGTGGAGTCCAGGATCCGGCCGAGGTCGGTCACCAGGGCGGCGCTGCGGGCCTGACGGACCGCCAGGTTGACGTTCAGCTGGGGCGCGTCGTCGCCGAACCGCTTGATCCAGTCGGCCGCCTGGCCGCAGGCCTGCTCCAGCACCCAGCGGCCGAGCGGCATGATCAGGCCGGTCTCCTCGGCGGTGGTGACGAACTCGTCCGGGCCCAGCACGCCGAGCTGCGGGTGGCGCCAGCGCACCAGCGCCTCGACGGCGGCCAGCCGGCCGTCTGCCAGCGCGTACAGCGGCTGGTAGTCGATGAAGAACTCGCCGCGGTCGAGGGCGGCCGGCATCCGGACCGACACCGCGTACCGGCTGACGGCGCGGGCGTTCTCCTTGGGGTCGAAGAGCGTCCAGCGGCCGCGGCCGGCCTCCTTGGCCCGGTACAGCGTCAGGTCGGCGGCGCGGACGGCGGCGCCCGGCGTGGTGGTCGAGACCCGCCGCTCCAGCACGCCCACGCTGGCGCCGACGGCGAGCTTGTGATCCCCGATCAGGACGGGCCCGGCGAGCGCCTTCAGGACGGTCTTGGCGGCGGCGACGGCCTCCTGCTCGCCCCGGCAGTTCTCCAGCAGGACGACGAACTCGTCGCCGCCGAGGCGGGCGACGAGGTGGCCGAGCGGGGTGAGGGCGGCCTTCAGCCGGGCGGCGACGGCGGCCAGCAGCTGGTCGCCGGTGTCGTGGCCGAGGCTGTCGTTGACCACCTTGAAGCCGTCGAGGTCGACGTAGCAGAGGCCGAACCGGGCGCCCGGGTCCGGCTCCTCGAAGAGCTTCTCCAGCCGCTCGAAGAAGGCGGCCCGGTTGGGCAGCCCGGTCAGCGGGTCGTGGGTGGCCTGGTGGCGCAGCCGCTCCTGGAGCCGGTAGCGGTCGGTGATGTCCTCCAGCATCGCCACCTGGTACTGCGGGCGGCCGTCGTCGTCGCGGATCAGCGAGACCGTGAGGTGGGTCCAGACCACCTCGCCGTCGTGCCGGTAGTACGGCTTGTCGAACTGGAAGTAGTCCCGCTTGCCGCTGATCAGCTCCTCGTACGCCTCCCAGACGCCGGGGGTGTCCTCGGGGTGGACGAGGTCGCCGACCCGGCGGCCCTGCATGTCCTCCGGGGCGGCTCCGAACAGCTCCTGGAGCGCCTTGTTGACGGCGAGGATGTTGCCCTCGGTGTCGCCGATGCCGATGCCGATCGCCGCGCTCTCGAACAGCGCGCGGAACCGGGCCTCGGAGGCGCGCAGCGCGCGCTCGGCCTCCAGCCGGGCGGTGTCGGCGGCGGTGCGGATGGCCTCCTGCTCGCGCAGGGTCCGCTCGCGCAGGGCGGCCGCCCAGCCGGCCGCGAAGGCACCGCAGAGCGCGGGCCCGCGGTCGTCGGTGGCGGGCTGTTCCTGGAGCAGCTCGACGGCCCGGGCCAGCACCACCGGGTCGGTGAAGTGCGCGTCGACGAGTTCGGCGCCGGCCTGGGCCGCCAGTCGCGCCTCGAACGGCTCGCCCAGCTGGGCGCGGTGGAGCAGCGCGGCGGTCCGCGAGACCAGCCTGCCGAGCTGGCCGGGGTGGACCGCCGTCGCGTGGTCGCCGGAGAGCAGCCGCGCCCAGTCCTCGTGGAACCGTTCGGCGCTGCCCGCTACCGGCGCTTCGTTCACGGGCGGAACCCCACGCCCGCCATCCCGGT
Organism: Kitasatospora sp. NPDC003701; assembly: GCF_053587085.1. Taxonomy (NCBI): domain Bacteria; kingdom Bacillati; phylum Actinomycetota; class Actinomycetes; order Kitasatosporales; family Streptomycetaceae; genus Kitasatospora; species Kitasatospora sp. NPDC003701. The sequence goes on along the minus strand of NZ_JBSFNM010000006.1, from coordinate 239,549 downwards.
CATCCGCTCGGGGTTCCGCCCGACCGCCTCGGGCTGCTCGGGGCGCCACTGCGGGAGGTAGACCACACCGGGCTCGACCAGCTCGAAGCCGGCGAACATCGCGGTGATCTGCTCGCGGGTGCGCATGGTCAGCGGGGTGGGCGTCATCCGGTACAGCTTCTGGTGGTCCTCGGCCTGGTCGGGGCGGCCCTCCAGGGAGGCGTGCGAGAGGATCAGCGCACTGCCCGGCGGGAGCGCCTCGCGGAGCACCGCGAGCAGCTTCCACGGGTCCTCGGAGTCGCTGACGAAGTGCATGACGGCGACCAGCAGCACGGCCACCGGCTCGCCGGCCGCGAGCAGGGCGGTCACCTCGGGGCGGCCCAGCAGGTCGTCGATGTCCCGCACGTCGGCCTGGACGACGGAGCAGCCCTCGTCCTCCGCCAGCAGCAGCCGGCTGTGCGCGACGGCGACCGGGTCGCGGTCGACGTAGACCACCTCGGCCTCGGGGCGGATCGCCCGGGCGATCTCGTGCACCGTGCCGAAGGTCGGGATGCCGGAGCCGATGTCCAGGAAGCGGGTGATGCCCTGCTCGGCGACGAACTGCACCGCGCGGCGCAGGAAGGCCCGGTTGGAGCGCATGATCTGGGGCAGCTCCGGCCACAGGGCGATGGCCTGGCGGGCCATCTCCCGGTCCACCTCGAAGTTGTGCGAACCACCGAGGTAGTAGTCGTAGACCCGCGCGGCGTTCGGTTTGTCCAGGTCCGTGCCCTCCGGTACCCAGTTCGGTCGCCGCATCCTCGGGACTCCTTCGCTCCGGTTCCGGTAAACCAGCAGCCCAAAGGGACAGCTGGTTCTGATGAGACTACAAGCACAAAAGATCCTCCTCTGCACGCCGAACGCGTGCAAGCGGAATCGCCTCGTCCTGCCGACGGCGCACCGCGGCCGGAGAATGAACCCGATGGCCGGACGCATCGAGGACTACGCCCTGATCGGCGACCTGCAGACCGCCGCCCTGGTCGGGCGGGACGGGTCCGTCGACTGGCTCTGCCTGCCCCGGTTCGACTCCCCCAGCTGCTTCGCCGGCCTGCTCGGCGACCGGCAGCACGGCGCCTGGCGGATCGCCCCGACCGGCGCCGCGCAGTGCTCCACCCGCCGCTACCGGGGCGACAGCCTGGTGCTGGAGAGCGAGTGGCACACCGCCGAGGGCACCGTGCGGGTCACCGACTTCATGCCCCAGCGCGGCCGGGGCGGCCAGCGCTCCCCGCAGCTGATCCGGATCGTCGAGGGCGTCGAGGGCAGCGTCCCGGTCCGCGGCGAGCTGCGGCTGCGGTTCAACTACGGCCGGATCGAACCGTGGGTGCGCCGCACCGGCCGGCACCGGGTCGCCGTCGCCGGGCCCGACTCCGCCTGGCTGCGCGTCCCGCCCGAGGTCCACACCTACGGGGTGGACGGCGTCACCGTCTCCGACTTCACCGTCACCGCCGGCGAGCGCGTCCCCTTCGTCCTCACCTGGCAGCCCTCCCACCTGCCCACCTCCCCGCGCTCCGACCCCGAGGAGGCGCTGCTCGCCACCCTGCGCGACTGGCGGCTCTGGGCGGCCGGCTGCCGCTACCACGGCGAGTGGCGGGACGCCGTGCTGCGCTCGCTGCTCACCCTCAAGGCGCTCGCCTACGCGCCCACCGGCGGGATCGTCGCCGCGCCCACCGCCTCGCTGCCCGAGCGGATCGGCGGCACCCGCAACTGGGACTACCGGTTCTGCTGGCTGCGCGACTCCTCGATGACCCTCTCCGCGCTGCTCCGCGGCGGCTTCCGCGAGGAGGCCGCGGCCTGGCGCCGCTGGCTGCTGCGCGCCATCGCGGGCGACCCGGGTGACCTGCAGACCGTCTACGGCGTCGCCGGTGAGCGCGTCCTCGGCGAGACCGCCGCCGACTGGCTGCCCGGCTACGAGGGCTCCCGGCCGGTCCGGTTCGGCAACGCCGCCGTCGACCAGCTCCAACTCGACGTGTACGGCGAGGTGGTGGACACCCTGCACCTGGCGCTGCTGGCGGGCCTGCCGATGGAGCGCCACGTCTGGACCCTGCTGCGGGCCCTCATGGAGTACCTGGAGCAGCACTGGCGCGATCCCGACGAGGGCCTCTGGGAGATCCGCGGCGAGCGGCGCCACTTCGTCCACTCCAAGGTGATGTCCTGGGTCGCCGCCGACCGCGCGGTGCGGCTGGCCGAGGCCACCGGGCTGCCCGCACCCGTCGCCCGCTGGCGGGCGATGCGGGACGCCGTGCACGCCGACGTCTGCGCGAACGGCTACGACCGTCGGCGCGGCGTCTTCGTCCAGCACTACGGCGGGCAGGGCCTGGACGCGGCCACGCTGTTCGTCGTCAAGAGCGGCTTCCTGCCGCCGGACGACCCCCGCGTGGTGCGCACCGTGGACGCCGTCCGGGACGGCCTGGACCACGGCGGACTGGTCCTGCGCTACCGGGCGCACCGGCACACCGACGGCTTACCCGGCGGTGAGGGCGCCTTCCTGGCCTGCTCGTTCTGGCTCGCCGACGCGCTCGCCGCCACCGGGCGGCGGGCCGAGGCCCGCGAGCTGTTCGCCCGGGTGGTCGGGCTCGCCAACGACCTCGGCCTGCTCTCCGAACAGTGGGACCCGCGCGCCCGCCGCCAACTCGGCAACACCCCGCAGGCGTTCACCCACGTCGCGCTGGTCAACACCGCCTTCACGCTGACCGAGCCGCCGTAAGGCCTCCGGGGCCGGGCGGCAGGCCCTACAGTGCGGCCGTGGACCTCAACCACTACCGGTTCCGCGACGTGTGGCGGCTGGCCGCGTCGCCCGCCGCCGTGTACGCCGCGCTGGCGGACGTCCCGGGCTACCCGCTCTGGTGGCCCGAGATCCGTTCGGCGCGGCAGGACGGCCCGGACACCGGCGAGGTGGTGGTGCGGGCGCTGCTGCCGTACCGGCTGGTGATCGGGCTGACCGCGGTGCGGCGCGACCCGTCGGCCGGCGTGCTGGAGGTCGCCCTGCGGGGCGACCTGGTCGGCTGGTCCCGCTGGACGGTCGAGGCGGACGGCGCCGGTGCCCGCGCCCTGTTCGAGGAGGACGCCCGCCCCGGCCGGGCCCTGCTCCGGCGCCTGGCCCTCCCCCTGCACCCGGTGTTCCGCGCCAACCACGCCGTGATGATGTACCGCGGCCGCCGGGGCCTGGCCGCCCACCTGGCGGCCCCGCACGACCGGCCTCGGTGAACCGGCAAGATCGAACGACCCGTTGAAGGGGGCAGGGCGCACCGGGCGCCCGGTGACCCTCGGGAGTTCTCATGCGCACGACGAAGCGCACCGCCCAGACCGCAGGTCTGGCCGTCGCCGCGGGCCTGGCCATGGCCGCCGGCGTCGCCACCCTCAGCGGCGGCACCGCCGCCGCCCAGACCTCGGTGCCGCGGGCCGGGGCGACCGTCACGACCACTCCGACGCTCGCACCCGCGTTCACCCTGTGCTCACGCGGCAGCTACCCGTCGTACGCGGTGTTCCCGAAGCGCGGCAACCTGAAGACGGCGACCGCCCAGCCGGGCACGTGCATCAACCAGTCGCTGAAGGGCGAGCAGCACGAGCAGGTCGTGCTGTACGGCAAGCGCACCGACGGCAGCTCGTTCAAGATCGCCAGCGACACCTTCGACACCGCCGAGGGCCAACGCGTCAACACGCTCAACACGCCGGACGACAACGACTGGGAGACGTTCTAACCGCTCCGCCCGGGCCGGTCCGCGCGGCCGAACAGCCAGCCGCGCAGCAGGCGCGTCACCACCGGGAGGGCCGCGTACGTCATCAGCGCGCTGATCAGCGGCGCGGTGACCAGGGCGCGGACCGCCACCGGCAGGCCCGCCAGGTGCGGGGTGAGCAGCAGGCCGGCGGTGACGGTGAGCGGCGCGATCGCCACCGTGGAGGCGACCGCCATCTTCCAGCGCACCGGCGGGCGGCCCTTCGCCGCCGACCGGGTGGTGGCGAACCAGCCCTCCATGCCGAGGATCTCGTGCCGGTGCACCTCGTGGTGGTGCCCGTCCGCCGCCGCGAAGCAGGCCGCCCGGGCCGGTGAGGCCTGCCAGGAGCGGAACGCCGCGCCGTCGCGGAAGTGCAGCAGCAGGTGCCAGGGGTCGTCCGGCCCGGCCGGGCGCAGCAGTCCGGTGCCGAGGTTGCCCTCGTGCCCGGCGGCCGCGGCGAGGATCCCCTTCGCCCAGTGCTCGAACGCCTCCTCGTGGCCGGGCTCGACCCGGCGGGCCACGAACAGCGTGACCTCGTCGTCCGGCCCGCCGCCGACCGCCCTACCCGGCCGCGCCGCCGGATCCGTCCGTTCGCGCAGTCCCATGAGTCCCGCCCTTCCCCGTGCCCCCGGTGCGTGCCCCGTACGTGCCCGTGTCCCCGGGCGGCCCCGGGCGTGGCGTCCCGCAGCGTACGGCCCCGCCGGGCGCCCACGCCCGCGCCGCCCGCTCCTCGGGACGCGGGCCGGGTGGAGCGGCGGGGCGGGACCGGCCCGCCCGCGCCCTGGTGACCGGCCGGGCCCGGGCGGTTAGCGTGGCCCGGGACCGACCCATCGCCGCCCGGGAGGCCCGCCATGACGACCCCGTCGGACGACCCCGGCTCCGACCGGCCCGACGACCGGCCGCACGACCGACCCGTCGGTCGGGCCACCGACCGGCGCTCCGACCGACGCCTCGACCGGCTCTTCGCGCAGCCCTTCGACCGGGCCGGCACCGGGAGCAGCAAGTGGGCCCGGACGGGCGGCGGCGCGGCCGGTGTGATCGCGATGGGCCTGGCGGACATGGACCTGCCCGGGCCGCCGGCCGTCGCGACGGCGCTGCGCCGGCGGGCGGGACACCCGGCCTACGGCTACACGGTGTGCGATCCGGCCGGCCGGCCGCTGGTGGCCCGCTGGTACCGGGAGCGGCACGGGGTGGAGATCGACCCGGCCTGGGTGCTGCTGCTGCCGTTCGGGCCGCGCACCGCCGTCCGACTGCTGCTGGAGGCGGTGCGCCCGGCCGGGCCGGTGCTGTTCCCGACGCCGGAGTGGGGCGGCTTCGCCCAGCTCTGCCGGGCCGCGGGGCTGCCGTACCGGGAGCTGCCGCTGGCCCGCGACGAGGCCGGCTACCGGCTGCCGCTCGACGCCTTCGCCGGGCAGCGGGCCGGGGCGGTGCTGCTGAGCAGCCCGCACAACCCGTCCGGCCGGGTCTGGACCGCGGCGGAGGTCCGTGCGCTGGCCGGGGCGGCGGCGGGGGCCGGCGGGGTGCTGATCTCCGACGAGGTCCACGGTGACCTCACCCACCCGGGCCACCGCCACCCGGTGGCCGTCGCGGTGGCCGGCCCGTACCGGGAGCGGACCGTCACGCTCAACTCGGTCGGCAAGACCTTCAACACCTCCGGCGTCCCCAGCTGCTTCGCGCTCGTCCCGGACGCGGCGCTGCGCGAGCGGCTCACCGGGGTGATGGCCGGCTACGGCCTGTGGGAGGGCGGGCTGCTGGAGCAGGTGGTGCAGGGGGCGGCGCTGCGCCGCGGCGGCCCGTGGCTGGACGCGCTGCTGAACCACCTGGCCGGCGCCCGGGACCGGTTGACCGGTCTGCTCGGCGCGGCCGTCCGCTCCGCGCCCGAGGCCTCCTACCTGCTCTGGCTGGACGCCGCCGCGCTCGGCCTGCCGGCCGTCGGCGCCCGGGCGGCGCTGCTGGCGCGGTGCGGCCTGGAGGCCTCCGACGGCGCCGATTTCGGCCCCGGCGGCGAGGGCTCGCTGCGGCTGAACTACGCGCTGCCGGAGCCGGTGCTGGCCCAGGCCCTGCACCGCCTGAAAGAGCTCTGAACGGCCCGCCATCACCCGATTGCACCACCTTTGACCTGCGACGACGTGTCTTCACGAGATGTTTGCGGAGCGCCCCGGCATGGTCCGTAGCAGACTGGGCAGGGTAGACCGGGCCGCAATCGTGATCCCGAGGATGGTGAGTCCGGTGATACCCGTTCGCCCGACCAGCTCGACCAGCCCGACCGCCCGGCAGGGCGCCGATCCGCCGCCCGGCACGGTGACTCCGCTGACCGAATCGACGGCGCGTCGCCACATGGCCGGTGTCTGTTTCAAGATCGGACCGCCCCGGCTGGTCGGTGTCGAGGTCGAGTGGTTCGTCCACGACGACCGATGTCCGACCCGCCCCGTGCTACCGGAGCGGCTGCACGCCGCACTGGAATCGCTGCCGCTGGGCGGCGCCGACGGGACGTGTCTCCCCTCCGGTGCCCGCCTCACCCTCGAACCCGGTGGACAGGTCGAGCTCAGCTCCCCGCCCGCCGACGGCCTCACCGCCTGCGTCGACGACACCCGGCGTGATCTCGCCACCCTGCGGGCCGCCTTCGCGGCCCAGGGCCTGCGGCTCACCGGAACCGGCACCGACCCCCTGGCCCGCCCCCGTGAGATGGTCCTGGACCACCCGCGCTATCTCGCGATGGAACGATTCTTCAACTCGGCCGGGCCCTGGGGCCGGATCATGATGACCGGGACCGCCTCCGTGCAGGTCTGCCTGGACGCGGGGGCCGCCGACGGCCCGCACGCACTGGACCGCCGCTGGCGCCTGACCCACCGGCTGGGGCCCGTCCTGGTCGCCGCCTTCGCCAACTCGCCCCTGCTGGACGGCAAGCCGACCGGCCACCGGTCCACCCGGCAGATCGTCTGGTCCCGGATGGACCCCACCCGCACCCTCGCACCCGCCCCGGACCACGGCGATCCGCGCGAGGCGTGGACCAGGTACGTGCTGGACGCCGAGGTGCTCTGCATCCGCCGGCCCGACGGCCTGCCGTGGACGGCGCCGGCCGGGCTGACCTTCACCGACTGGCTGCGCGGCGCCGGCCCGCGCCCGCCCACCCTGGCCGACCTGGACTACCACCGCACCACGCTCTTCCCGCCGGTCCGCCCGCGCGGCCACCTGGAGCTGCGGATGATCGACGCCCAGCCCGGCGACGGCTGGATCGTCCCCGCGGCCCTGGTGACCGCGCTGCTGGACGACCCGACGGCCGCCGACACCGCGCTGGCCGCGCTGGAGCCGCTGGAGTGCGCCGACGGCCCGCGCCCGCCGCGCAGCGACGCCTGGCGCCGGGCCGCCACCCTGGCGGTGGCCGACCCCGCGCTGCGCCGCGCCACCCTCGCCTGCTTCGCCGCCGCCGACGCCGCGCTGGGCCGCCTGCCCGGCGCCGAGCGGCTGCGCAGCGCCGTCGCCGAGTTCGCCGAGCGCTACCCCGCGCGCGGCCGCTGCCCGGCCGACGACCAGCTGGACGCCCTGCGCTCCGGCACCCGACGCACTCCCCCGGAGGAGGCCGCACCATGATCGACGACGCCCGCCCGACCGGCTCCCGCACGGCCGGGGCGACCGGCCCCGGGGCCACCCGCCCGCCGGCCGCGACACCGTCCGCCTCCGCCTCGGCCGCCCTCGTCTCGCCCGCGGGTCTGCCGCCGGCGGCCCTGCGCGAGGCGATCGCCACCGAGCTGCTGGCCGCCCGCACCCGCACCGCCGCGCTGACCGACTGCGTCGAGGACCACGACCTCACCGCCCAGCACTCCCCGCTGATGTCGCCGCTGGTCTGGGACCTCGCCCACATCGGCAACCAGGAGGAGCTCTGGCTGCTGCGCAACATCGGCGGCCGGGAGCCGATGCGCCCGGAGATCGACCCGCTCTACGACGCCTTCGAGCACCCGCGCGCCGAGCGCCCCAGCCTGCCGCTGCTGCCGCCCGCCGAGGCCCGCGCCTACGCGCACGAAGTCCGCGGCCGGGTCTTCGACCTGCTGGAGGCCAGCCCGCTGGAGGGCGCTCCGCTGCTGGACGCGGGCTTCGCCTTCGGCATGATCGCCCAGCACGAGCAGCAGCACGACGAGACCATGCTGATCACCCACCAGCTGCGCCGCGGCGAGCCCGCGCTGGCCGCTCCCCCGCCACCGCCCGCACCGGCGGACGCGGCCACGCTGCCCGCCGACGTACTCGTCCCCGCCGGCCCGTTCACCATGGGGACGGACACCGAGCCGTGGGCGCTGGACAACGAGCGCCCGGCGCACCGGATCGACCTGCCGGCCTTCCGGCTCGACACCACCCCCGTCACCAACGGCGCGTATCTGCGGTTCATCGCCGACGGCGGCTACGACGACCCGCGCTGGTGGACGGCCCAGGGGTGGGAGCACCGGCAGCGGGCCGAGCTGAGCGCCCCGCTGTTCTGGCACCGCGAGGGCGGCCAGTGGCTGCGCCGCCGGTTCGGCACGGTCGAGCCGGTGCCCGAGAACGAGCCGGTGCTGCACGTCAGCTGGTACGAGGCGGACGCCTACGCCCGGTGGGCGGGCCGGCGGCTGCCGACCGAGGCGGAGTGGGAGAAGGCCGCCCGGCACGACCCGGCCACCGACCGCTCCCGCCGCTACCCGTGGGGCGACGGGCCGCCCGCGCCGGAGCACGCCAACCTCGGCCAGCGCCACCTGCGCCCGGCCCCGGCCGGCAGCTACCCGGCCGGCGAGTCGCCGCACGGCGTACGGCAGCTGATGGGCGACGTCTGGGAGTGGACGGCCAGCGACTTCGACCCCTACCCCGGCTTCCGGGCCTGGCCGTACAAGGAGTACTCGGAGGTCTTCTTCGGGCCCGAGTACAAGGTGCTGCGCGGCGGCTGCTTCGCCGTCGCGCCGGTGGCCTGCCGCGGCACGTTCCGCAACTGGGACTACCCGATCCGGCGGCAGATCTTCGCCGGGTTCCGCACCGCGGCCGACGTGGCGGCCGGCTGATGTGCCGGCACCTCGCCTACCTCGGCGAGCCGGTGACGCCCCGGGAACTGCTGGTGGAGCCGCCGTTCGGGCTCCACCGGCAGTCCTGGGCGCCCCGGGCGCAGCAGTACGGCACGGTCAACGTCGACGGCTTCGGCCTCGGCTGGTACGCGGACGGCGACGAGACGCCGGCCCGCTACCGGCGGGCCGGGCCGATCTGGGCGGACGCCTCGTTCGCCGACCTCGCCCGGGTGGTCCGCACCCGGGCGCTGCTGGCGGCCGTCCGCTCGGCGACCGAGGGCTGCGCGGCGGGCGAGGAGGCGGCCGCGCCGTTCGCCGCCGGGCGCTGGCTGTTCAGCCACAACGGCGCGGTGGCCGGCTGGCCGGACAAGCTGGACGCGCTGGCCGGTCGGCTGGCGCCGGCCGAGCTGCTGGAGCTGCCGGCCCGGACGGACTCGGCGCTGCTCTGGGGACTGGCCCTGCACCGGCTGCGCGCGGGCGCCGGCCTCGGCGAGGCGCTGGCCGGCACCGTCGCGGACGTGGCCGCGCACACCACCGGCCGGCTCAACCTGCTGCTCACCGACGGCCGTGCGATCGCCGCCACCGCCTGGGGCGACACCCTGCACCACCGGAGCCTGCCGGGTACGGGCGTGCTGGTGGCCTCCGAGCCCTACGACGACCACCCGGACTGGACCGTCGTCCCGGACCGCTCGCTGCTGCTGGCCGGCCCGGACGGCGTGACCGTCCGCCCGCTCTGAACCCTCTCGCTCCTCTCCCCTTCACTTTTTGAACAGAGGATCCATCTGTCATGAGCACCTTTGATCTCGCCCGACTGCTGCCGGCCGACCACTTCAGCACCGCCCTGCACCACGACGTCCAGCAGGGACTGACCGCCGATCCCAAGTGGCTGCCGCCGAAGTGGTTCTACGACGCCCGGGGCAGCGAGCTGTTCGAGGAGATCACCAGGCTGCCGGAGTACTACCCGACCCGCGCCGAGCGGGCCATCCTGACCGCCCGGGCCGGCGAGATCGCCGCCGCCACCCGGGCCCGCACCCTGGTGGAGCTGGGCTCCGGCTCCTCGGAGAAGACCAGGCTGCTGCTGGACGCGCTGCGCGACCTCGGCACGCTGGACAGCTACGTCCCGGTGGACGTCAGCGAGAGCGCCCTGACCGGCGCGGGCGAGGCGCTCGCCCTGGAGTACCCGGAGCTGTCGGTGCACGCGGTGCTCGCCGACTTCACCGCCCGCCTCGGCCTGCCGCCGCAGGGCGGGCCCCGCCTGGTCGCCTTCCTCGGCGGCACCCTCGGCAACCTGCTCCCCACCGAGCGGGCGGCCTTCCTGCGCGGGCTGCGCGCCGCGCTCGACCCGGGCGACTTCCTGCTGCTCGGCACCGACCTGGTCAAGGACCCGCGGGTGCTGGTGGCCGCCTACGACGACGCGGCCGGGGTGACGGCGGAGTTCAACCGCAACGTGCTGAACGTGCTGAACCGGGAGCTGTCCGCCGACTTCGACCCGACCGCCTTCGAGCACGTGGCGCTCTGGGACCCGGAGCGGGAGTGGATCGAGATGCGGCTGCGCTCGCTGCAGGACCAGACCGTGAAGATCCCGGCGCTGGACCTGCCGGTCCACTTCGAGAAGGGCGAGGAGCTGCGCACCGAGGTGTCGGCCAAGTTCCGCCGGGAGCGGGTGGCCGAGGAGCTGGCCACGGCCGGCCTGCGACTGAGCCACTGGTGGACGGACGAGGAGGGCCGGTTCGGGCTCTCCCTGGCCTCGCCGGTGGAGACCGGGGTTTGACAGTTCACTTTACTAATCAGCAAGGGGACTTGTCGGGCATCCCACGTACAACACTTGAACATTGACGGGTTACGATCTCGGCTACCAAAGCTCAGCGTTGAGTATCAGGAGTCAAGATCGTGAGCGTCACCCAGCAGCCCTCGGAGCCCGTGGCGGCGGAGGCCCGATCCTCCGACCGCCTCGGCTTCGTCGTCTTCATCACCGCCGCCGCGGCCCTCGGCGGGTTCCTGTTCGGCTACGACAGCTCCGTGATCAACGGCGCCGTCTCCGGCATCCAGGAGAGGTTCGGCGTCGGCGACGGCGTCACCGGGCTGATCGTCTCGTCCGCGCTGCTGGGCTCGGCGGTGGGCGCCGCGCTGGCCGGGCGGTTCGCCGACCGGTACGGCCGGATCAAGGTGATGAAGGCGGGCGCGCTGCTCTTCGCGGTGAGCGCGGTCGGCTCGATGCTGCCGTTCGCCGCCTGGGACCTCGCCTGCTGGCGGGTGCTCGGCGGAGCGGCCATCGGCATCGCCTCGGTGATCGCCCCGACCTACATCGCCGAGGTCGCCCCGACCCGCTACCGGGGCCGGCTGGCCTCCTTCCAGCAGGCCGCGATCGTCCTCGGCATCGCGATCTCGCAGCTGGTCAACTGGGTCCTGGCGGACGCCGCCGGCGGCGACACCCGCGGCCGGCTGCTCGGCCTGGAGGCCTGGCAGTGGATGCTCGGCATCTGCGTCGTGCCGGCCGCCGTCTACTTCGTGCTCTCCTCGATGATCCCCGAGTCCCCGCGCTACCTGATCTCGGCCGGCCGCCTGGACGAGGCCCGGGCCGTGCTCGCCGACGTCGAGGGCACCGGCTCCGACACCGACGCCCGGATCGCCGAGATCCAGGGCCTGATCGCCTCCGACCACCGGCCGCGCTTCGGTGACCTGCTCGGCGGCCGGTTCGGCCTGCTGCCGATCGTCTGGGTCGGCATCGGCCTCTCGGTCTTCCAGCAGCTGGTCGGCATCAACGTGATCTTCTACTACTCGTCGATCCTCTGGCAGTCGGTGGGCATCGACCAGAGCAACTCGCTGCTGATCAGCTTCATCGGCTCGGTCATCAACATCCTCGGCACCGTGGTCGCGATCCTGCTGGTGGACCGGATCGGCCGCAAGCCGCTCGCCCTGATCGGCTCGGCCGGCATGGCCGTCGCGCTGGCCGCCTGCGGCTGGGCGTTCTCCTCGGCCACCGGCAGTGGCGACAACGTCTCCCTGCCGGACCTCCAGGGCACCGTCGCGCTGATCTCGGCCAACGCCTTCGTGCTCTTCTTCGCGATGTCCTGGGGCGTCGTGGTCTGGGTGATGCTCGGCGAGATGTTCCCCAACCGGATCCGCGCCGCCGCGCTCTCGGTCGCCGCCTCGGCGCAGTGGATCGCCAACTGGGCGATCACCGTGTCGTTCCCCTCGCTCTCGCGCTGGAACCTCTCGGCGACCTACCTGGTCTACGCGGCCTTCGCGGCGCTGTCGGTGGTCTTCGTGGCGAAGTTCATGAAGGAGACCAAGGGCGTCCGGCTGGAGGACATGGGCTGATCCGACAGTCGGACTTCGGCCCCCGCACCCTAGCGCCTCGGCGCGGGTGCGGGGGCCGAATCGTTCACTCTCTGCGGCCGGGCGCACACCTCCGGTACTCCTGTTCGGCAGGAGGGATGTGTCCTTGATCTTCGACCGGCTTCGCACCCGCAGCATCCGCAGCACCCGTCGCCCCGCACCGGTACCGGCAGCAGCACCGGTACCGGCGACGGGCGGCGGCTGCCCGTTCGCCCACGCGCACCCGGCACCCGGGTCGCCGCGCGGGCCCGAGCCCGTGCTCGGCACCGTGCACGGCACCGGCGTCCAGCACCGCGTCGACGTGGGGCGCGCCGATCCGGCACGCCCGGTCGGCGGCGAGCACCGCGCTGACGGCGAGCACCGCACCGATGGCGAGCACCGATCGGACACCGAGCGTCGATCGGGATCCGGTCATCGCTCCGACAGCGAGCACCGACCCGATGCCGGTCATCGCTCGGACACCGAGCACTGCGCCGACGACGGCCACTGCGCCGACGCCGAGCACTTCACCGACCCCGACGCGGCCGCCGACTTCGTCCGCCAGTTCCACCGCGAGCAGCCCGGCGCCGGCGACCCGACCGGGCGGGTGCTGGCCGTCCTGGACGAGATCGACCGCACCGGCACCTACCAGCACACCCCCGCCGAACTCGCCTACGGCGCCAGGCTCGCCTGGCGCAACGCGGCCCGCTGCATCGGCCGGCTGTACTGGCGCAGCCTGGTGGTGCGGGACCTGCGGCACCTGGCCTCGGCCGACGACATCGCCACCGAGTGCTTCGAGCACCTGCGGGTGGCCACCAACGGCGGGCGGATCCGCCCGGTGATCTCGGTGTTCGCTCCCGACCGGCCCGGCCGCCCGGCCGCCCGCATCCTCAACCAGCAGCTGGTCCGCTACGCCGGCCACCCCACCGGTCACGGCATCGTCGGCGACCCGGCCGGCGCGCAACTGGCCGCCCGCGCCCGGGATCTCGGCTGGAAGTGCGGCGAGGAGCGGTTCGAGGTGCTGCCGCTCCTGGTGCAGGAGCGGCCCGGCGCCCGCCCCGAGTGGTACGAACTGCCGGACGACACCACCCTGGAGGTCGAACTCACCCACCCCGACCACGCCTGGTTCGCCGAGCTGGGCCTGCGCTGGTACACGGTGCCCGCGATCAGCGACATGACGCTGGAGATCGGCGGCGTCCGCTACCCCACCGCCCCGTTCAACGGCTGGTACATGGGCACCGAGATCGGCGCCCGCAACCTCGCCGACGCCGACCGGTACGACATGCTGGCCACCGTCGCCGACCGGCTCGGCCTGGACACCTCCAGCGACCGCACGCTCTGGCGCGACCGGGCGCTGGTGGAGCTCAACGTGGCGGTGCTGCACTCGTTCCAGGAGGCCGGGGTGACCATCGCCGACCACCACACCGAGTCGGAGCGGTTCCTGAAGCACGTCGCCCAGGAGAAGCGGCTCGGGCGGCCCACCCCCGCCGACTGGAGCTGGATCGTGCCCCCGGTCTCCGGCGGGCTGACCCCCGTCTACCACCGCTACTACGACCCGGTGGACCCGTCGCTGCGCCCCGCCTTCGTGGTGCGCGAGCCCTGGTGAGCCCGCTCCCCCGCGCCGTCCACCGTCCGCTCGTACCGCAGCCGCAACCCGTCGAGCAGCGCTTCGAGCCCGGTCTCGAAGGCGCCCTCGTCGATCGCGCCCCGGTGCTCGGCCAGCCGGTGGGCCTCGCCGAGGTGCGGGTAGTCGGCGGCGTCGTACAGCCCGGCGTCCTCGGGGAAGCCGGCCGCGAACGAGGCCAGCGCCGAGCCGGTGACGAAGTACCGCATCAGCGCGCCGATCCGGGTGGCCTGCCCGCGCGGCCAGCCGGCCGCGACCAGGCAGCCGAAGACGGCGTCGGCCAGCCGCAGCGCGTTCGGGCGGCGGCCGGGGCCGTGGGCGAGCACCGGGACGATGTTGGGGTGCGCGGCCAGGGCGGCGCGGTAGGAGCGGGCCCAGTCCCGCAGCGCCTCCGGCCAGGGCACCCCGGCGGTGAACATCGACAGGTCGACCTCGCCCATCACGCTGTCCACCACCGCGTCCAGCAGCTCGTCCTTGGTCGCGACGTGGTTGTAGAGCGACGGCCCGCTGACCGACAGCTCGGTGGCCAGGCGGCGGGTGGAGAGCGCGTCCAGCCCCTCGGCGTCGATGAGCCGCAGCGCGGTGGCGACGATCAGCTCGCGGCTGAGCAGGGGGGTGCGCGGGCGGGCCATCGTCGCGGTTCCTCCGGTCGAGTGGGGTGAGGACCGATTCTGGCAGGCGCCTCTTCCCAGCGCGGCCCGGTCGGGGTTACAGTCCCGGTAAAACTTGCAGCGCTAGTTTACCGAAGAGTTCGCCGGAACCCGACGAGGTGTCGCCATGAATCTGGAGCTGTCCGAGGAGCAGGCCGCCCTCCGGGACCTCGCGGCCGCCTTCACCGACCGCGAGATCGCCCCCCACGCGGCCGCGTGGGACCGGGCCGAGTCCGTCGACCGGGCGATCATCGGCAAGCTGGGCGCGATCGGCCTCCTCGGCCTCACCATCCCCGAGGAGTACGGCGGCAGCGGCGGCGACCACCTCGCGTACTGCCTGGCCCTGGAGGAGCTGGGCCGGGGTGACTCCGCCGTGCGCGGCATCGTCTCGGTCTCGCTCGGCCTGGTCGCCAAGTCGGTCAACAGCTACGGCAGCGAGCAGCAGAAGCGGCACTGGCTGCCCCGGCTCACCTCCGGCGAGGCGCTCGCCTGCTTCGCCCTCACCGAGCCCGGCACCGGTTCGGACGCCGCCAACCTCACCACCCGGGCCGTCCGGGACGGCACGGACTGGCTGATCAGCGGCGCCAAGATGTTCATCACCAACGGGACGTGGGCCGATGTCGCGCTCGTCTTCGCCCGGACGGGCGGGCCGGGCCACCAGGGCATCACCGCCTTCCTCGTCCCCACCGACCTCCCCGGCTTCACCCGTACCGAGATCCACGGCAAGCTCGGCCTGCGCGGCCAGGCCACCGCCGAACTCGCCTTCGACGCCGTCCGCGTCCCCGACACGGCCCGGCTCGGCGAGCTCGGCAAGGGCTTCACCGTGGCGATGGCCGCGCTGGCCAAGGGCCGGATGTCGGTCGCGGCCGGCTGCGTCGGCATCGCCCGCGCCTGCCTGGAGGCCGCCGTCCAGTACGCCGGCGAGCGCGAGCAGTTCGGCCGGCCGATCGCCTCCCACCAGCTGGTGCAGGAGCTGCTCGCCGACATCGCGGTGGACGTCGAGGCAGCCCGGCTGCTCACCTGGAAGGTCGCCGACCACATCGAGCGCGGCCTGCCGTTCGCCACCGAGTCCTCCGTCGCCAAGCTCTACGCGAGCGAGGCCGCCGTCCGGGCCGCCAACAACGCGCTCCAGGTGTTCGGCGGCTACGGCTTCATCGACGAGTACCCGGTCGGCAAGTACCTGCGCGACGCGCGGGTGATGACCCTCTACGAGGGCACCAGCCAGATCCACAAGCTGCTCATCGGGCGTTCGCTCACCGGCGTCAACGCCTTCTGACCTCCCTCAGAGCATCCGCCCCCCACTGGATAAGGAGCCCGACGACGTGCGTCCTGTCTACTTCGCCGCAGCCCGCCGCACACCCATCGGCCGGCTGCGCGGAGCGCTCGCCACGGTCCGCCCGGACGACCTCTCGGCCACCGTGCTGCGCGCCCTGCTCGCCGACGTCCCCACCCTCGACCCGGCCCGGATCGACGACGTCTACTGGGGCGCCGCCAACCAGGCCGGCGAGGACAACCGCAACGCCGCCCGGATGGCCGTGCTGCTCGCCGGCCTGCCCGACAGCATCCCCGGCGCCACCGTCAACCGGCTCTGCGCCTCCGGCCTGGAGGCCGTCACCCTGGCCGCGCGGGCGATCGGCTCGGGCGAGGCCGACGTGGTGCTGGCCGGCGGCTGCGAGTCGATGACCCGCGCCCCCTTCGTCCTCCCCCGGCCCGACGAGGCGCTGCCGCACCGGATCGAGACCTTCGACACCCGGCTCGGCTGGCGGCTCACCAACCCGCGGATGGCCGACCTGCACGGCGTGCTCTCGATGGGCGAGACCGCCGAGGAGGTCGCCGCCCGGTACGGCATCACCCGGGAGCGCCAGGACGCCTTCGCGCTCCGCAGTCACCGGCTGGCCGCCGCCGCCCGCAAGGACGGCCACTTCGACGCCGAGCTGATCCCGGTCGAGCGGCCGGACGGCGTGACCGTCCACCAGGACGAGAGCATCCGGGAGGACACCGGCCCGGAGAAGCTCGCCCGGCTGAAGCCGGCCTTCCGCCCGGGCGGCACGGTGACGGCGGGCAACGCCTCGCCGATGAACGACGGCGCGGCCGGCCTGGTGCTGGTCAGCGAGGACGTCCTGGGCGAGCTGGGCCTGCAGCCGCTCGGCCGGTACGTGGCCGGCGCCTCGGCCGGGGTGCACCCGGACGTGATGGGCATCGGGCCCGTCCCCGCGACCCGCAAGGCGCTCGGCCGGGTCGGCTGGTCGGTCGCCGACCTGGAGGAGGCCGAGCTCAACGAGGCCTTCGCCGCCCAGGTGCTCGCCAGCGTCGACCAGCTGGGCCTCGACCCCGAGCTGGTCAACCCGACCGGCGGGGCGATCGCGCTCGGCCACCCGCTGGGCGGCTCCGGGGCGCGCATCCTCACCACCCTGCTGCACCGGATGCGCCGCAACGGCACGCGGCGCGGTCTGGCCACCATGTGCGTGGGCGTCGGCCAGGGCACCGCCGTCCTGGTCGAATCCGCCTGAACGCCGAGGGCCGGCACCCGGCCCGAGCGACCGACGGCTCGCGGCCACCGTCCCGTTCCCTTCTCTCATCGACATCGACATCGACGTCGCAATCGCAAGCGCAATCGCAATCGAAGGAGTTGCCGTGACCCGATTCACGGGCAAGGTCGCCGTCGTCACCGGTGCGGCGCAGGGCATCGGCGCGGCCACCGCGCGTCTGCTGGCCCAGGAGGGGGCGGCCGTCGCGGTGGTC
Source organism: Kitasatospora sp. NPDC003701 (assembly GCF_053587085.1). Classification (NCBI taxonomy): domain Bacteria; kingdom Bacillati; phylum Actinomycetota; class Actinomycetes; order Kitasatosporales; family Streptomycetaceae; genus Kitasatospora; species Kitasatospora sp. NPDC003701. The sequence goes on along the minus strand of NZ_JBSFNM010000006.1, from coordinate 222,466 downwards.
GACCTGACCGCCGAGCGGGCCGCCGGGACGGTCGAGGAGATCACCGCCAAGGGGGGCACCGCGCGGGCGTACGGCTGCGACGTGGCCGACTACGACGCGGTGGAGGCGGTCTTCGCCGAGGTCGCCCGGGACCTCGGCGGGGTGCACATCCTGGTGAACAACGCCGGGATCACCCGGGACAACCTCTTCTTCAAGATGACCAGGCCGGACTGGGACACGGTGCTGACGGTCAATCTGACCAGCGCGTACAACTGCAGCCACGTGGCGCAGAAGTACATGGTGGCGCAGAAGTACGGCAAGATCGTCTCGCTCAGCTCGCGCTCGGCGCTCGGCAACCGGGGCCAGGCGAACTACGCCGCCGCCAAGGCGGGCATCCAGGGCCTGACCGCCACGCTGGCGATCGAGCTGGGTCCGTTCAACATCAACGTCAACGCCGTCGCCCCCGGCTACATCGCCACCCCGATGACCGCCGCCACCGCCGAGCGGGTCGGCGCGACGGCCGAGGACCACCAGGCGGAGGTCTCCGCCCGGACGCCGCTGCGGCGGGTCGGCCGGCCCGAGGAGATCGCCTCGGTGGTCGCCTTCCTGGCCAGTGAGGACGCCTCCTACGTCAGCGGGCAGACGCTGTACGTCAACGGTGGGGCGCGCTGATCACGACTGACGTTTCGTCAGAAGGCCGTCCCCGGCGTCGGGTTACCTTCGCCTGGGACGGCCTTTACCCTTTCCGGTGGCCAGGCACGACCATGCCGACGGGTACCAAATGACTATGGCATGATCATGCGGCTATCGATGGGATGGCCGGACCGCCCCGACCTGACCAGGTCGGGCCCTGCGTCCCAAGGAGTCCCATGGGCAGCCCCGCCACCCTCCGCCGCGCCCTGGCCCTGCTCGCCGTCGGGGCCACCGCCCTCACGGCCGGCACGCTCGCCGTCCCGGCGGCCCACCCGGCCGCCGCCGGCCTCGCGGGCGTCCACGTCCGCCCCGCCTCGGCCGGGCACATCAGTGCCGTCGGCCGGAACGCGCCCCTGCCCACCTCGCAGTGCGTCAGCGAGATCGGCATCCACTGCTACTCCCCGCTCCAGTACCGGACCGCCTACAACCTCGACCCGCTGTACCGGGAGGGCGTCACCGGCAAGGGCCGCACGATCGTCATCGTCGACTCCTTCGGCTCACCGACCATCCAGCACGACCTGGAGGTCTTCGACAAGCAGTGGGGCATCCCGGACACCAAGGTCGAGGTGGTCAGGTGGGGCAACGTCCCGGTCTTCGACCCGACCAACCCCGACCACACCGGCTGGGCCGGTGAGAGCACCCTGGACGTCGAGTACGCCCACGCCATCGCCCCCGACGCCCACATCATCCTGGTCGAGACCGGCGTCGCCGAGACCGAGGGGACGACCGGCCTGCCCGAGATGATGGACGCCGAGAAGGCCCTCATCAAGTCCGGCCGCGCCGACGTCATCTCACAGAGCTTCGGCGCCACCGAGAACACCTTCCCCGGCTTCGACAAGGGCGACTACAGCTCCATCACCGGCCTGCGGTACGCCTTCCAGGAGGCCGCGGCGCGCGACGTCACCGTCCTCGCCGCCTCCGGCGACACCGGCGCCACCGACTACCAGGCCAACGGCGAGGACCTCTACCCGCACAAGGTCAACTCCTGGCCCTCCGCCGACCCGCTGGTCACCTCCGTCGGCGGCACCCAGCTCAGCCTGGACGACGCGGGCCGGCGGACCGGGCCCGACCAGGTGTGGCACGACAACTACGGCGCCGGCGGCGGCGGGACCTCCGCCGTCTTCGAGCGCCCCTGGTACCAGGCCGGCGTCGCCGGTGTCACCGGGAACCACCGGGGCACGCCCGACCTCAGCATGAGCGCGGCGGTCGACGGCGCCGCCTGGACGTACGAGTCCTACGACCCGACCTCGGTCGGCTGGCACCTCACCGGCGGCACCAGCGAGGCGACCCCGATCTTCTCCGGCGTCGTCGCCCTCGCCGACCAGCTCGCCGGCCACCGCCTCGGCCAGCTCAACTGGCGCCTCTACGGCCTCGCCCTGCTCCCGCAGCAGTGGAGCGGCCTGGTCGACGTGACGGCGGGCGACAACTCCTGGGACACCGTGACGGGTTACCGGGCCGCCAAGGGCTACGACCTCGCCAGCGGGCTCGGCACCATCGACGGCGCGCGGTTCGTCCACGCCCTCGCCGGGCGGTAGCGGCCCCTGGATCCGGGTACGGCGGAGCGGACGGCCGGGTGGGTGGGCCGTCCGCTCCGCCGTGTCGGACGGCCGGGGCGGGTCGGGTCGGACGGGCCGGGGCGAACGGCCGGGGCCGGTCCGGTCCCGTCCCGGTCCGGTCCGGGGTACGACGTGGTCCCGGAGCGGCTCCGGATGCGCGGGCCGGCCGTACGTGGTGCGCTTGAACAGTCCGATGGTGGCCGGCTCCTGGGGGAAGCGGGAAGCACTGGGCCCCTCTGGACATCGACCGTTCGGATGCACCTCCCGGCGCCGTACGCACCCGCGAAGGGGCGGCGCCCCGGAAACCGGCCTGACCACGATCCGAGGTGGAGCCCATGGCTCTCTTGAAGAAACTCTCCGCAGGAACGATCGCGGCGATCACGTCCGGAACGTTGCTCTTCAGTGGTGCCGGAGTGGCACTGGCCGGCGATTCCGGCCACACGGGGAACACCGCCGCTCCGGCGGCGCGGCACACCGGCCCGTCGACGCAGCCACGGGCCGACGCGGCGGCGATCGAGGCCGCGCTGAGGGCCGTGCTGCTCGCCAATCCGCAGCTCATCGGGAGCCCCCTCTGCCCGGAGACCCACAGCGCCGATGACGTCGGGGCCTGTCTCCTCCGACTCCAACGACTGGCCCCGCTGATCCTCCATCAGCCCGATCTACTCCCCCGCCTGTCGACGGGCCTGATCCTGAACCTCCTGGCGCCGGCCATCGCCTGCGTACTGGCGGGAAACGACCCGGCGCTGTGCCCGATCGCAGGGCCGCAGGGCTCGGCCGTTACTGGATGACCTGTCAGGACCTCATCGACGACTGGACGGACGGGCGTATCGCACGCCCGCCCGTCCCGGTGCTCAGGTGGTCTCCGGCCGGGGGGCCGCGAGCTGGGCCAGGTAGCGCTCGGCGGCGCGCAGCTTGCGGCCGTCGCGGCCCGGCAGGTGGGCGCGCAGCTCGATGATCTCGGGGGCGATCCGGATCGCCTCCGCCCGGTCCGCGATCGCCCGCCAGCAGGCCTCGGCGTTGGTGGCCGCCTGCTGGGTGTCCGGGTGGTCGGGGCCCTGGGAGCGCAGCAGCGTCAGGGCCACCTCGCGGTAGATGTCCGCCGCCTCGACCGACTTCCCGGCGAGGCGGCACACGTGGGCCCGGACCTGCCGGACCTGGAGGACGGGCGCGGAGACGGCGCCGTGCTCTGCGATCGCCTCCAGTTCGAGGGCGAAGGCGAGGTCGGTGGCGGCGGCGTGGTCCCCGGCGTCGGCGCTGCGGACGATGCGGCCGATCACCTCGCGGTAGTCGTCGCGAGGGGGTTGGGGGGCCTCGGGGGCCGTGTCGCTCTCGGCGGCGGCTGCGGGCTCCGGCTCGGCAGCGGCGGCGGGCTCCGCGGCGGGCTCGGGCTCCGGCTCGGGCTCGACGGCGGCGGGCTGCGGGTCGGGGGCACCGACCGCCGGCTCCGCGTCCACCGGGGCGTCCACCGGAGTGACGGCCGGAGTGACGGCCGGCGGCGCATCGGCCGGCGCGACGTCCACGGGCAGCGGATCCACGGGCACCGCGTCCACCGGCACCGCGTCCGCCGGCACCGCGTCCGCCGGGCGGCCCTTGCCCAGGGTCACGCCCGCCGTCGCCGCCGGGCGCCAGGCGTAGGCCTTCAGCAGGTCGACCGGCCGGGCCGGGGGCGGGGGTGTGGGCGGCACACCGGGCTTCAGCAGGTTCACCGGGTCGTCGGACGGCCGCGCCGGGGCGTGCTGCGGTGCGGCCGCCGGTGCCGAGCCGGGCACCGGGAAGGCGGCCGCGGCGCCCTTGTTCAACGTCACGGCGGGCCGGGCGGACGGCGCGCTGTCGCGCTGGGCCGGCGGGCGGGGCAGCAGTGCGGCGGGGCGCGGGCCCTCGTACGGGACGGCGTCCGGCAGTGCGCCGTCCGTGCGGCGGGCGGTGTTGCGGAAGAACGGCCGGTTCGGCGCGTGGGTGGCGAGGATGACGACGTCCGGGCGCAGCACCGAGTACACCTGCTGGCGCAGCTGTTCGGGCGCGAGGACGGCGTCGGCGCCCGGGCGGCCGCCGTGCAGGGCCTCGATCAACGCGCGGGTGAAGGTGCCGATCTGCTCCGGGTCCGGGCTGACCACCGCCCAGAGCGGGAGGCCGTCGGCGAGCGGCGAAACGGTGCCCTGGAGGTAGGGCCAGGCGTTCTGATCGGCGCTCAGGTCGGCGATGACGAGCGTCTGCCAGTCGGCGGGCCGGTGCCGGAGCTCGGCGGCGACGGACTGCCAGGCGATGCCGTCCTGCCGGATGCTCCCCGGCTTCGAGTCCCGCAGGGTGAGGTGGAGTTGGCCGCCGCGCTTGTCGGCGAGCAGATGGCCGCCGAGGTGGACCAGCAGCGGCCCGGGGTGCCGGGCGGCCGCGCGCAGGTGGGCGAGGACGGTGTGCGGGTCGCTGGCTCCGGGGAGGTGGACGGCGTCCACCGCGTCGGCCGCGAGGAGGACCTGGGGCGAGACGGCGGCGAGCATCGCGGACAGGACGGGCGCCTGGGTGGGGCCGCCACGCCCCCAGGTGCGGCGGCCGGAGCTGCCGTAGCCGCCCTCGACCACCAGGATCCGCCCGCGCGGCGCGGCCCCGAGGCCACCCGGACCGGCGGCGAAGCCGTGGGCGGGGGTGGTGCCGTGGGCGGGCGTGCTGCCGGGTGTCGGAGCGGTGCCGTGCGCCGGGGTGCTGCCCGGGACGGTGAACGGCGGCGGGGTCGCGGAGGGCGGCGGGGTCGGGGACGGCGGCGGGGCGACGAAGGACATCCCGGTGACGGTCCATCCGGTGGGCGGCGCCATCGGCGCGGCCGGGGCGGGGGCCGGAGTCGGCGCCGGGGCGGGGGCCGGCGGCTGGACCGGGACCGGCGGCTCGTAGAGGGCCGCGGGGCCCGGCGGGTGCTCCTCGTAGGGATTGCGCGGCGGCCGCGGCGGTGCGGCGTCCCGGGGGGCCGGCTCCACGACGGAATCGGGGCCTCCTGGGAGAGCTGTCGACTCCGCCATCTCTGGTCACCGCCCCGCCCCGCCGCTGAGCGGCGTCTGCTGCCCTTGCCCCGTGGCGCCTGCGACCACGACCGTCTGCGCCACCCTACGAGATCCCGGCACACCCGAGCCAGGCCGGGTGGGCGATCACCGCCCCACCGCTCCGTCGCGCCGTACCGCCGCTGTTCACCGCAGTTCACCCGGCTCGCCCGGCCGTCACCCCCCTTGCGCCCGCGCACCCGCCGGCGCCCGGACGGCTGCGGGCGCGCGCCGCGGTCGACCCCGGCCCGCCGGGGCGAGGGGCCGCTTCTCTCCGCAGGCTTCTGACGGCCCGGTGGAGCTCGTGCCGCCCCCGCGCCGCCCACTCCGCACTCGGCGGAGGCCTGCCCTTCCGGCACGGGGATCCCACCCGATCGTGCAGCCGCCGTGCCCCTGTGACGAGGCGTCCGGCCGTCTGCTCCGGGTGGCGGTGGGCGCGCCCACCGGCCGGATCGCCCTGCGCCGGTGTCCGCGGCGTCGGCAGGACGCCGCCAAGTGTTCACCCGGGCCGTCGGCCTCGGCCGGTACACCCCGGCCGCCCCCACCCACCTCCGCACCCGGGCACGGAACAGCGCCGGCTCCCGGGGCCCGCCGAGGATCCGCCACCTTGCCGGGAGACGCGGGCGTCCGGCCCCGGTGGACACGCACCGTGCCGGCGGATCGCGAACGCTCGGCCGCCGACGGCGCCGGGGCGGCGCACTCCGGGTGAGGCCCCGTCATCACGACGCATCGACGCGGTGGTGGCCGCGCCGGCGACGCTCCGCCGCCTCAGGCCGGGCCCGCGGCGACGCAGAACTCGTTGCCCTCCGGGTCGGCCATCACCACGTGGTGCCCGTCGAACACCTCCAGGACGGCTCCGCCCGCCCGCACCAGCCGCTCGGACTCCGCCGTGATCCGCGCCCACCGCTCGCCGGCGCTGCCGTGCCCCGGCACCCGGACGTCGATGTGGAGCCGGTTCTTCGCCGTCTTCGGTTCGGAGACCTTGAGGATGGAGAGCCGGGGCCCGACTCCGTCGGGATCGCAGAGCCATGCCCCGTCGTCCTCGGAGTCGTCCTCCGGCAGGTCGAACTGCGCGAGCCACTCCTCGCGGGTCCTGAAGGGGGGCGGCGGCGGCTCGTCGATGTAGCCCAGTGCCGTCTTCCAGAAACCGGCGAGGAGCTGCGCGTCCGCGCAGTCGAGGGTCAGGTCGATTCTGGCTGCCATGACAGGAGCGTATGACCCGGCGCCGACGCCTGCCCGCCGCCGGCCCCGGCGGGAGTGCGGACCCTGCGGGCGCTCACCTCGTCGACCGGGAGGGGTGCGGCGCCGGCCGGGCCGGATGCCGGACGCACCGAGGCCTCCGGCGGGGGGGGTGGCGGCACCACGGACTGTCGGGGCCCTGTCGGTGGCGGCCGGCAGGGCCCCGACAGTCCGTTCCGGTGGGCGGTCAGCCGGCGAGCCAGTCCCGGTAGTGGGTGGGCGCCACGCGGGCGTCGGGCCCCGGCGTGAGGACGTCCCCGCGGACGGCGGCGAACAGGCCCGCCCGGTCGTCGACGACGACGGGGCGCCGGTCACCGCGCGCGGCCAGGGTCAGCCGGCCGATCTCGTCGAGCGTGAACCTGTCGGGGCCCGCGACCTCCAGGATCCCGCCGAGCGGCGCCGCGCCGGCCACGTCGGCGAGCGCGTCGACGACGTCGGCGCTGGCGATCGGCTGGAGCGGGGTCGCGGGCAGCCGCACCGCGGTCTCGTCCGAGGTCCACGACATGGTCGGCTCCATGAACTCGAAGAACTGCGTGGCGCGCACGATCGAGTACGGCGTCGGGCCACCACGCAGCAGCTCCTCCTGGAGGACCTTGGCGCGGTAGTAGTCCAGCTCGGCGACCTGGTCCGCGCCGACGATGGAGAGCACGACCTGGTGGCTCACCCCGGCCCGCTCGCCGGCGGCCAGCAGGTTGCCCACCGTGGTGCGGAAGAAGTCGAGGGACCGGTCGTCGAACGTGGGGGAATTGGTCACGTTGACGACGGTGTCGGCGCCGGCGAGCGCGTTGTCGAGACCCGCCCCGGTGAGCAGGTCGACGCCGGACGACAGCGACGCGGTGGTCACCTCGTGGCCTCGCGCGGTCAGCTCCGTCGCGAGCTGGGAGCCGATCAGGCCGGTGCCGATGACGGTGATGTTCATGGTGTGCCTTCCTTCTCTTCCTGGGCCGAGCCCCACCCCGGGCAGAAACTCGGACATCTCATGTCCGAGATGATGATACTCGGATAGCCTGGGTCCGAGTCACATGGAGGTGGCATGAAGTTGTCCGGTGGCGTGGAGTGGGCGCTGCACTGCTGCGTGGTGCTGACCACGGCCGGCGAACCGGTGCCGTCGGCCCGGCTGGCCGCGCTGCACGACGTGTCCCCGAGCTATCTGGCCAAGCAGATGCAGGCGCTGTCCCGGGCCGGCCTGGTGCACTCGGTCCAGGGCAAGACCGGCGGCTACGTCCTCACCGAGCGGGCCGAGGACATCACCCTGCTGGACGTGGTGCAGGCCGTCGACGGGGCGGGCCCGGCGTTCGTCTGCACCGAGATCCGCCGGCGCGGACCGCTGGGGACGCCGCCCGAGCAGTGCACCGGGCCGTGCCCCATCGCCCGGGCGATGGGAGCGGCGGACGAGGCGTGGCGGGCGTCCCTGGCCGCCGTCACGATCGCGGACCTCGTCGCGTCGGTGGAGGGTGACAGCGGCCCCGAGGCACTGCCGAGGATCGGCGCCTGGCTGAACGAGGGCCCGGGCGGTCGGGCCTAGGGTCCGTGCGGCGGATCGTGCGACCGCCCCGCGGCCGGATCGATGGTCCGGCCACGGGGCGGGGAGGTCCGAGCAGGGACGGGTGCGACCGGTCGCGCCCGCCCGCCCGCTCACGCCCCCGAGAGCAGGTCCCGCAGCAGGGCGACGGTGTCGGCGTCGAGGTCCCGGCCGGTGCGGCGGCTCAGCGCGTCCAGCCGGTTGACGGCGCGCAGGAGCTGGTCCCGGGCGCCGGCGGAGGCGTAGGCGTAGAAGAGGTCGCGGTGCAGGAGCTCGACGTCCGGGGCGACGGCGAGACCGCGGAAGACGGCGGCCTCGGCGCTGCGGTGGTCGCCGTACTGGAGGCGGCGGGCGGCGAGTTCGTGGGCGGTGTCGACGATCGCCGCGATCATGTCCTGCCGCTCCGCCTCGGCCCAGCCGTACGCGGCGGGCGGGGCCTCCGCGAACGGGGCGCCCCGCACCAGGGCGAGGGCGTGGGCGAGGGCGGCGTCCGCCGTGGCGCTGGTGCTGCGCATGCCGCGCCGGTAGAGGCCGCGGAACTCGTCCCAGTCGCAGGTGACCGTCGGGGCGAAGGCGTAGCCGTCGGTGGTGTCGGTGGGCAGGAAGGCCCGGCCCTCCGCCGAGGTGCCGAACCAGGCGGCCAGGTCGGCGAGTTTGCCGGGCAGCGGGCTCTCGGCGTCGGCGACGGTGGGGTGGGTGTCCAGGTGGGCCGCGCCGGGGTGCAGGTCGTGGTCGAGCGCGGCGTGGTCGGCGCCGGAGCGCAGCGAGAGGTAGGCGGCGAGTTCGGTGAGCCGGGGCAGGGCGGCCGGTTCGACCGTGCCGGTGGCGCCGGCCACGTCCACCGGTCCGAGCAGCCGGATCCGGGGGGCGGTGCGGACGGCGTGCGCCTCCGGGGAGCGGAGGATCGCCAGCAGGTCGTCGCTGTCGCTGCGCACCGGGGTGGTGCGCGCCACCGGGGCGGTGGCGGCCGGGCCGGGAGCCGGCTCCGGGGCCGGCTCGGGGCGGCCGGGGACCCTCGGATCGGCGCCGGTGGGCGCCGGGGCGGCGTCGTGCGTCGGCACCGGCTCCGGCACCGGCACCGGCACCGGCGCGGGCTCCGCGACCGGCTCCGGCCCGGGGGCCGCCGCGGGCAGCGGCTGGACCGGGACGATCACCTGGGTCTCGACCGGGGCCGGCAGCCGGAGGTTCTGGGTGGTCTCGTCGGCCTCCCCCTCGGCGGGGTCGGCCTCGGCGCGGCCCCCGTCGGCGGCCGCCGGGGCGGGCGCCACCGCGGGCGGTCCCGCCGGCGGCACCGCCGGGGTGCTCGCCTGCCGGCCGAGGCCGTTGACGAGGTAGCGGGACCCGGGTCCACCGGCGGCGGGCGCGGCCGGATCGGTGCCGGCGAACGGGCTGACGCCGGTGCCGATCACCCGGGCGAGCAGACGCGGACCGGCCGCCTCGACACCGTCGTCCGCCCCACCGCCGCTGCCGCCGTCGAGCGCGCCGCCGTCGAAACCGGTACCGAGGGCGTTGTCGAAGCCGCCACCGTCGAAACCGCCGCCGAACGGCGCCGCCGAGGCGCCGACCGCCGCCAGTACCGGTACGGGGGCCGGGAGTTCGGCCGGTTCGAGATCGACGCCGGGGCCGTCGAGGGTCCAGGCGGGGGCGGGGTGCTGGGTGGTGTCGTCGGCGGCCCGGAGCAGCTCGGAGACCTGCTCGTACTGGCCGTCGGTCAGGCGCTGGAGCTCGACGGTGACGTGCAGGCCGGGAATGGTCGCCTGGCCGGTGGCGGGCAGCGTCCAGCGGGCGACCGGGCCGGTGCCGCGCTCGGGCGCGCGGGTGACCACGGCGACGCAGGTCCGGGGGCGGGCGTCGAGCAGGCGGCCGAGCTCGGCCGGGACGTCGCCGCCGGGCTGCTGGGCGCAGAGCACGATCTCGGGGACCCACGACTCGTCGGCCAGGCCCCGGCTGCGGGCGTCCCGGGGGCTGGCGGCCTCGGCGGCGACGAGCGTGGCGCGGGCCTTGGCGGTGCGCGGGCCGAGGGCGGCGAGCGCCGCCTCCAGGGTGGGGTGCCGGTGGACCCGCTCGGCGGCCGGTCCGCTGATCGGCAACTCCTCGGCGAGGTCGACCAGGTGCAGGTGGAGGCGGTCGGCCAGCGGGCTGTGGGCCAGCTCGATGGCCAGGGTGCGCAGGACGTCCCGGGCGTCGTCCGGGTGGCCGGAGAGGTGGAGCAGCCGGACGGTCTCCAGGTCCGCGAGGACCACCGAGCCGTCGGGCGCGCTGCCGAGGGTGACCAGCGCCGGGTAGGGCGAGGCGGTCTTGCGGGCCTGGGAGGGCGAGAGGAGCTCACCGGCGTCGGCCGCGCACCACCAGACGTTGGCGGCGTGGGCGGCGCGGAACGGCGCGATCGGGGTGGCCGGGCCGGAGAGGTGCAGTTCGACCGTGTGGCCGGGGGTGATCCGGGCCGCGACGATGGCGGGCAGGCGCTTGCCGCCGCGCACGGTGTTGCGGGCCATGGTGCGCAGGGCGCGGTCGAGCAGGTCGAGGCCGCGGTCGTCCTGGCGGACCTTCAGTTCGGCCTCGAACGCGGCGGCGGGGGCGGCCGGCAGCGCGATCCGGTGGCGCGGACGGCGGGCGCGCAGCTGGGTGCCGCGCTTGTGGGCGACGGTGCCGACCATCATGGCGGCGAGCAGCACGCCGACGGTGGAGGCGGTGAGGGCGACGGTGTAGTCGTCGCTGCGGGCCTCGGCGTGCGCGGCCGGGGCCGGGGCGTCGGTCGGTGCCTGGGTGGGCGCGGGGGTCGGCGCGGGGGTCGGCGCGGGGGTCGGCGCCTGGGTGGCCGCGGGAGCCGGGGCGGGAGTCGCCTGCGGTGCCGGTGCCTGGGGGGCGGGTGCCGGAGCCTGGTCGGCGGGAGCCGGAGCAGGTGCGGGAACGGGTGCGGGTGCCGGATCAGGCGTCGGAGCGGGAGCGGGCGCGGGCGCGGCGGCCCCCGGCAGCGTCAGCACCATCCCCGGCACCACCACGTCCGGGTCGGTCAGCCGCTCGCCGTCCGGCGCCTGGGCGCCCTGATTGGCCTCGAAGAGCTTCGGCCAGGCCTCGGCGTCCCCCAACTCCCGTTCGGCGATGGCCGACAGGCTGTCCCCGGCCGCCACCGTCACGGTGCCGTGCCCGCTCCCGGCGGTCCCGCCGGTGCCCGGCTGCGGCGCACTCGGTGCACTCGGCGCGGGCGCGGGCACGGGCGCAGGGGTCGGCGCCTTGGCCTCGTCGGCCTTGGCGTCGCCCGGCATCAGCAGCTCCCAGCCGGGCTGGATGGGCCGCTCGGCGTCGAAGCGCAGGCCCGAATCACCCATCGTCCGGCCGTCGTTGAGCTTGGCGATCTCCACCCAGCGCTCGCCCGAGCCCAGTTGGCGCTCGGCGATGGACCAGAGGCTGTCGGCCGGCCGGCTGTCCCGGACGGTGTAGGTGGGCTGCTGGTCGGCGGCGGGTGCGAGGGCGGGCGCGGCCTGGGCCGCGGGCAGCGCGGCCCGCTGCACGCCGGCGGCCGGCTGGGCCTGCGCGACGGCCGGGGCCCGGTCGGGGGCGGCGGCGAAGGCCGAACCGGCCACCGGCAACAGGGCGATCACCGAGCCGACCAGGCCGGCCGCGACCCGCTGGCTCCAGCCGAACGCCGGGATCCGCCGGGCGATCCGCCCGCGCAGCTGCGCCGGGATCTCCAGCAGGACGGAGAACGCGAAGCAGAGCCAGCCCAGCCAGCCGACCACGACCAGCAGCCAGAGGAAGAGCCGCCCGTCGTCGGGGCTGGTGAGCAGCTGCCCGACGCCGTCCGGCGCCACCTCGCCCATCGCGGCGACCGCCCCGGTGCCGTACAGCAGCAGCGCGGGAACGCCGACCAGCAGGACGATCAGGGCGACCAGCGCGGCGACGGCGGTGAGCAGGGCGCCGCCCCGGCCGCCGCGGCGCGGTGGCAGCGGGGCCGGCCGGCGGCGGGCTCCCGCCGGGGCGGGCACGCCCCGGGCCGGGCGTCCGGCGCGGGCTTGGTCCTTGGCACGTGGCGCGACCATCAGTCGGTCTCCGCTTTCTCGACTCCGTGGACGAGGGTGGCACTGCCCTTGCCCGTGACCTTCTGTTTGCCGAGCTCGCCCAGCAGCGCCGGCCGGTACTCGGCCTGCACCGTGACGGTGACGGACGAACCGTCGTCCGAGAACGCCACGTCGTGGACGGAGAGGTGGTACAGGGCGAGGTAGCTGTTGGCAGCGTCCTTGACGTAGTCCTGCTTGATCTTGTAGCCCTCGCCCCGGAGCAGGGCGGCCTCGTCGAGCTGCTGACCGCCCACCCGGGCCGCCTCCTGGGCGTAGCCGTCGGTGCGCTCGGCGACGCGCAACCGGCCGCCGGCGTCCACCACGAGGGCGATGATCAGCACCAGGAACGCCGCACAGATCGCCACGAAGATGGCGATCGCGCCGCGGTCCGACCGGTCCCGGCCGCGCCGGCCGGATCGCCGGCCCCCGGCCCACCGCCGGACGGCGTGGCCGCCCCACCGTTCCCCCCCGGGTCTGCGCACCGTCACGCCCCCTCCCGCACCTTCGTCTCCCTGGCGGCCCCACCGGGGACCGCTCCGCCTCGCCCTGCCGTCCCCCGGGAGCTCTCCGCTTGCGTCTCCCCCGCCCGGGCCGTCCCCAATCCCCGCCCGGAGCCCTCGTCGGCACCGGCCGTCCACCTCACCGGCATCGCCCGGCTCACCCGGCCCGGTACCGGTCGACCACCGAGACGAACCGGCCTTCGAGCCGTTTCGTCCCGGGCATGCCCGGCCCGGGCAGGAGGTCGCTCAGACCCACCTCGCACCGGACCGTCACCTCGACCGTCGCCAGCGTCACCCCGTGGCTGATCAGCTCGCCGTGCTTCACCACGGTGTCGCTGTCGCGGCAGGTGACGCCCTGCTGCCTCAGGGTCTCGGCGGCGGTCTTCTTGACCAGCTCGTCCATCCCGTCCACGCTGCGCGCCAGCGAGGCCGTCCGGGCGGCCGAGCGGGCCGCCGCCTCCACCGTGCCGGCCGCGGTCTGCACCCGGCCGGCGGCGACGGCGACCAGGATCAGCGCGACGACGCCCGGGGCGACGATCGCCGCCTCGATCGCCACCCCGCCGGCGTCGCGCCCGCGCGCCGACCGGGCCGACCGCAGGCGGGCGAACCGGCTCCCCCGCCCGGCGGCCCGGCCCGGCCGCCCCGCCCGCCTCACGGCGCCGCCCGCGGCGGGACGAAGCGCTCGCGCGGCGCCTCGGCGTGCTGCGTGATGGTCGGCGGGGTGACGCCGGGGATCAGGACCGGCGGCGTGAGCTCCACCGTGACCCGGATCAGCACCGGCGAACTCCCGTCCGTCCGCACCCGGTAGCCGGGGCCGCCCTGCCGCTGCAGGAAGTCCTCGGCCTGCCGCTTGGCCGCGGCGTCCTTCACCTCGTCGCTCTGGTTCCCCTGCACGCGGCCGGCGTCCACGCCCTCGCGGGCGGCGGTGAGCGCGAGCTGGCGGTTGTACCACCACATCGAGCCCTGGACGACGATCAGGACGAGCAGCAGGACGACCGGGAAGACGATGGCCAGGCTCAGGCTTATCGCTCCCCGGTCGCGGCGGCGACGGGGTCGGTGCATCACGGGGTCGCCGCACCGCCGGCGCCGCCGGGCAGGTTCGGGTCCTGCTCGACCTTCTTCACGACCTTGTCCTTCAGCGCGTACAGCGCCACCGCGACGGCGCCGGCGACGAAGACCAGCGCGATGATGGCCAGGGCGAGTTCGATGCTGATCGCGCCCCGGTCGCCGCGCGCCCTGGCGGCCTTCAGCCGGCCGACCCGGAACTGGAAGAGCAGCAGGGCGAACTGAACGGGCAACAGGGTGGGCCGGATCAGCCGGCCTGCCAGGGATTTGAGCTGGTCGGACATCGGAGTACTCCCGGGGGTTGGGTGTGGTGTCAGGTGCTCACAGGCACTACGGGGCGGTGTCAGGCGAGCATCTGGTGGAGCGCGGGGAAGACGATCAGGGCGGTCATCAGCAGGGTCAGGGCGGCCCCGGGCGCGACCATCCGCTCGCTGTCGGCGTTGGCCCGGGCGAGGTCCTCGGCGAGCAGCTCGCCCCGCAGGCCCTTGGCGCGGGCGCGCAGGGTGTCGTAGACGGCAGCGCCGTCGGTGCCGGAGAGCCGCATGATGTCGGCGACGTCCTGCAGCGGGGTCAGCCCGAGTTCGGCGGCGAGCGCGTCCAGCCCCGCCCAGGGCGGCAACCGGTCGGTCGTGGCCCGGTCCAGGGCGTCCCGGATCCGGCGGAAGACCGGGCCGCGCCCGACCGAGGCGGCGCGGCGCAGCGCCTCGGCGGGCCCGAGGTCGGCGGCCCGCTCCAGCGCGACCAGCTCCAGGTAGGCGGCGATGCCGTGCAGGTACTCCGTCCGCGCCTCCTTGGCCTCGCCGCGCACGATGGCGTCCGGGACGAACCAGAGCAGCCCGGCGAGCAGCGGCCCGACCACCAGCGGGAGCGCGAACGGCAGGCCCATGTCCAGCAGCACCGCCATCGCCGCCAGATAGGCCGGCAGCACCAGACCGATCACGGCGAACAGCAGCTTGTGCGCCATGAACCGGGCCGGGGCCCGGCCGATCAGCGACAGCTCGCGCTGCGGGACGCGCACCCCGCGCAGCCCGATCGAGCTCTCGCCGATCCGGTCGTACCAGCGCGGCCGCTCGTCCGGGTCGGGCGCCCGGTCGGAGGGCGTGCGGTGCAGCCGGTCCAGGGCCTGGCCCAGGTCGGGCGGGGCGGGCCGCAGTTCGGAGATCAGCAGGGCGACGCCGCCGGCCGCGACCGCACCGGCCAGCACGGACCAGGGGGAGATCATCGGACCTCCCCGAGGAGTCGCTGGTCGTCGCCGGTGTCCTGGGGCTCGCCCTCGGCCGGCCGGTCGGTGCCGCGTCTCCGGCCGCCGCTGCGGCTGCGCCGGTCGGTCACCAGGAGGCGCGGGACGGGCGGGTGCGCGGCGAGCGCGCGCATCCAGGCGATGATCGCCACGAACAGCGCGGCGACCACGGCGAGCACGATCTGGCCCAGCGCGGTGCTGTAGGGCCTGGTGTAGGCGGTGTTGAACGAGCCGATCACGACGACCAGCACGATGATGCCGACCAGCCAGCGGATGGTGGTGCGGTGCTTGGCCCGGTCGGCCTCGATCGTCCGCCGCTGGCGGACCTCCTCGCGGACCGAGTCGGCCATGTCCGCGAGTGCCCGGGCCAGGCCGGGGCCGCTGTCGCCGGAGCGCAGCAGCAGTGCGGAGAGCACCTTGTCGGCGGTGGCGTCGGCGAGGCTGTCGGCGAAGGCGCGCAGTGCCTCCTCCGGCCGCCAGCGGGCCTGCAGCCGGGCGGCCAGCTCGCCGATCTCGTCCTCCAGGGCGGCCGGCGCGGTGCGGCGGCTGGTGACGATCGCCTGGTTGAGGCCGACGCCGAGCAGCAGCACGTCGGCGATGCGCTGGGTCCACTCGGAGAGCGCCTCCAGCCGTTCGATCCGGTGGGTGTCCGAGCGGGTGGTGTCGAAGAGCCAGGGCAGGCCGAAGACGGCCAGCGGCACCAGCAGCGCGGTGAGCGGGATGCCGGTGAACAGCCAGCCCAGCGGCGCGGCGATCAGGGCGATCGACAGCTGGATCCGGCGCAGGCGCACCACCCGGGCGGAGGCGGTGCCGGGCGCGCCGTACCAGAAGGCGTGGCCGCGGCCGGCCGACGGGCCGGGCCCGGACCGGCCGTCCTCCTCCGGGTCGCCGGTCTCCTCGCTGCCGCGGGCCCAGGCCACCAGGGTCACCAGACCGGCCGTGACCAGCAGGCCGCAGAGGACGAAGAGGAGCGTCATCGCGCCCCACCGCCGATCCGCAGCTGCAGCGGCTGGCCCCAGCTCCCGTACCGCGAGCCGAGCAGCGCCGCGTCGAAGCCGGCCCGGCGCAGATCGTCCAGGCAGTTCGGCGGGGTGTGCGGGACGGCGCGCGGCTCGCCGAGCTCGGGGCGCGGGCCGAACACGGTGTTCAGCGCGGGCCGGCCGCTCTCCCCGAGGCCGGCGACCTCCAGGACGTGCGAGACGAAGCGGTGACGGCGGCCGCCGACGGCCGTCTCGTCGACCATCGAGACGTGCACGATGAGGTCCACGGCGTTGGCGGTGAGCCGGTAGGCGAGCGTGTCGGTCATGTGCGAGCCGTACTCCAGGCAGAGCTCGGCGATGCGGTCGACCACCATGTGCGGGCCGCGGGCGTGCAGGGTGCACATCGAGCCGCCCTCGCCGTTGGTCATCACGCGCAGCATCGGGACGACCTCGCCGGAGCGGACCTCGCCGACGATGATCCGGGAGAGGGTCATCCGCAGCGCGGCGGGGATGAGGTCGCCGATGCTCAACTCGCCCGCCGGCCGGCCCTCGACGCGCTCGCCGTTGCCCTCCCGGGCCTCCATCGGGACGACCTGGCGCAGGTGGCCGAGGGTGTGCAGCCAGAGCTCGAACTCCGACTCCAGGGTGCCGATCCGCTCGTCCGGCGGGATCTCGGCGGCCATCGCGCGCAGCAGGCTGGTCTTGCCGACGCCCTGGGTACCGGTGATCATCACGTTCTTCCGGGCGCGGATCGCCGCGGCCAGGAAGGCGGCCAGGGTGGTGTCCAGGGTGCCGAGTTGGACCATCTCGGGCAGTGTCGCCGAGGCCACCCGGTGACGGCGGATCGCCACGTACGGGCGCGGGGTCACCTCGGTGAGCGCCTGGAGGCGCATCCCACCCTCCAGCCGGAGCGCGAGGGTCGGGCTGGAGGTGGAGAGGCTGCGCTCGCCGCCGCCGTGCTGGCGGGCGAGGTCCTGGAGCAGCTCGATCAGCTCGGCGTCGCTGTCGGCCACCGGCGGTACCTGGCGCAGGGGTTGGTGCACCCGGGAGATCCAGACGTCGTCGCAGCCGTTGATCAGGATGTTCTCGATGTCCGGGTCGTCCAGGTAGGGCTGGAGCCGCCCGGCCCGGAAGAGCAGGTCGAAGACGGCCTCGGCGAGCGCGCGGTCCTGCTCGCGGGTCGGCGGGATGCCGTGGGTCTGCGCGTACGCGTCGGACCAGCGGGCGACCGCCTCCTCGATCAGGGCCCGCCCGCGCTGGCGGCGGGTGGCGCGGTCCGGCTCGATGCCGGAGGTCGCGGTCAACCGGGTGATCTGCTGGTGGAGTTCGGCCGCCACCTGGCGCTTCAGCTCGCGCGCCACCTGCGGGTCGACGGCCGGCCGGGTGCCGGCGCCGCGCAGGTCGAGCGCGGGCAGCTGGGAGGGGACGGCGGTGGGGGTCGCGGCGCCGCCCTGGTGGGCGGCCGGCCCGACCGGGCCGGGGGCCACCGGCCCAGGCGGCGGCGCCTGGTGGGGCGCCGGCTGCGGCGCCGTCCAGGGCAGTGCGGCCGGGTCGGCCGCCGGATGCTGGTGCAGGGGGCTACCGCGCACGGAGCACCTCCCCGTAGCTGACGTGGGACCCCTGACCGGCGGGCGGCTGCTGCGGCCCCTGGGCGTGGGGCGGTTGCGGCTGCCCGTACGGCGCGGCCGGCCCCGGCTGGACCTGGCCGTACTGGGCCTGGCCGTACTGGGCCTGCCCGTGCTGGGCCTGCCCGTTGTGCTCGGAAGCGCCGTACTGCGCCTGGCCGTACTGCGCCTGCCCGTTGTGCTCGGGCACGCCGTAGGGTGCCTGCTCGTACGGTGCCTGCCCGTACGGCGCGGACCCGTACGGGGCCGACCCGCCGTACTGCGCCGATGCGTCGGGCTGCGGCGACGGCTCCGGCTGCTGCGGCTGGACGTGCGCCGGGAACGGCGCGGGCGCGGCCGGCTGCGGCGCCAGCCCCGCGAGCGGAGCCACCGGACCGGTGGTGATCACCGGAGCCTGCGGCGCCGACCCGTACGGCTGGGGCGTCGACGCGTACCCGAAGGACTGCCCCTCCCCCTCCGCCGCGGGCGCCGGACCGACCTGGGCGGGCGCCGCCGAGGGGGCCAGCCGCTGCCGGCGGCGGCGCACCAGCGCCTGCACCTCGTCCGCCGCCGACCGGGCGGTCCGCATCAACTCCGAACGGATGAACCGCCGGTCGGTGACGTCCCCGCCGTCCGAGAGCACCCGCGCGGTGCGGGCCGCGTGCGGCAGCAGCCCGAGCACGGGCAGCCCGTACTCGCGCGAGACCTCCGCCCCCGAGTACGGGCCCTCGGTGACCAGCAGCAGCCCGAGCGCGTCGGCGCCGGTGCCGGCGGCCGCGAGGTCCTCGGCGAGTGCGGACAGCCGGGGCCGGGCCGCGCTCAGCCCGCGCAGGGTGGTCCGCACGGTCATCGCCACCACGTCCGCCCGGCGGGCCAGGACGGCGCTGGTCCCGGTGGCGCCGGAGCGCCCGAGGTCCAGGATGACGTCGTAGCCCTGCGGTTCCAGCCCGTGCAGCACCTCCATCAGCGGCTCCCAGGTGTAGGCGAGCCCGGGTGCCTGGGTCGGGTCGGTCAGGCCGGGCAGCAGCAGCCGCTCGGCGTTCCCTTCGGGCGAGAGGTCGATCAGCTGCTCCCAGAGCGTCTGGGCGAGCAGCCCGCGCCGGTCCGCGACCGCCAGGTTGCGCAGCCCGTAGACCGCCTCGACCCGGCCCTCCAGGGCGCCGGCCAGGACGGCGCCGCCGTCCGGGTCGCACTCCACCAGGACGATCCGGCGCCCCGGCGGGAGCGGCCAGGCCAGCAGCAGCGCCAGGGCCGTCGTGGTCGCGCCCGGCGCCCCCGGGCCGCCGACCACCGCGATCACCGCCATCTCAGCCCCCACCCGCCCCGGACGGCGCGGCGGTCCCGGTCGGGGCGGCGGTCCCGGTCGGGGCCGCACTGCCCGAGGGCGCCCCCGACGGGGCGGCCGTTCCGGGCGCCGCGGGCACGCCGCCGGCCGCGCCGCGCGGCGCCAGCACCACCTGGATCCGCCCGCTCGCGACCCACGAGGCCAGCCGGGGGGCATCGGCCGCCGCCACCGCCACGTCCACCACCTGGCTGCCGTCGGTGTCCACCCGGCCGACCGTGATGACGAGTGCGGACAGCGATTCCGCCCGGCCGTTGTCGGGCGTGTAGACGACGACGATCGACACGCCGGGCTGCAACCGGGTCGCCGGCAGCTGGGTGCGCTTGGCCGACACGCCCACCACCAGCTGGCCCGGCTGGACGGCCAGGCTCGCGGCGACGTCCGCGTTCAGCAGCAGGGCGCCGCGCCGGAGGTCGGTGGTGGCCCGCTTCCCGATGGCGCCCTCGCGGTCCTTGGCCGACAGCGGCCTCAGTGCCGGGTCGGTCGCGATCCGGGCCACCACCAGGTCGGCGTCGGTCAGCACCTGTCCGAACGGCACGTCACGGGCCAGCGCCAGGACGGCGACCCGCTGGCCGGTGCTGTTGTAGAGCACCGCGCCGCCCAGCCCGCCGGCGGCTATCAGGGCCACCGCCATCGCCAGCACGGCCGGCCGCCGGCGTCGTGCCCGCAGGTTCCGCCCGGGGGCGTGCGGCGCCCCGCGCCCCTGCTCCGGCACCGCCACGGACACCGCCGCGGCCCCGGCCGTGCCGGACCCAGGCGTCGCAAATGTACGGTTCTCCACCGGGTTCCGGCCTCTCCCACGTCGTTCGGACACGTTCTGCGTTCACTGGTGCTGCGTTCACTGGTGTGCGTTCACGGTGCTGCGTTCACTCGTGCTGCGTCCACGGGTGCGCGGCGGGGGTGTTCCCGCCGCACGCCCGTCAGTTGAGGACCTGCACCTCGCCCACCTTGAGCTCCAGCGGAGCGAAGGTGAGCGGGACCCTGATCGGGGCGACCGTCTGGGTGCTGCCGGTGACGGTCACCACGCCCACCCAGTTGGCCTTGACGCTCCCCACGAAGGTGCCGCCGGGCTTGCCGGCCGAGCCGGTCTTGAAGTCGTGGCCGCAGGTGGGCGACTTGGCGGCGCCGTACTTCGCCTCGTAGGGCGTGCCGGCCGCGGCGCCCTCCTTGCCGCAGGTCTCCGGCCGGCCGTCCCCGAGGTCCCACACCACCGACTCCAGGCGCGGGGTGACGGTGATCGTGATGCCGCCGCCGCTCACCGACTTCGGGGCCGGCGCCTTGGCGTTCTCCAGCCAGAGCCAGACCGGCACCCCGACCACGGCGGTGCCCTTGGGCGCGACGCCCGGCTCGGGGAACGGCAGGTGGATGCTGTCCATGATCTTGTGGGCCTCCGCCACCGGGTTGAGCGGCGGCGGCCCGGCGGGAGCCTGGGCGAAGAACTTCGGCGCGGCCGTGCCGATGCTGCCGTCGGTGAAGCGGCAGGTCTCGTCGTAGACCGTGCCCTCCGAGGGCTGGTGGCCGCCCCAGGCCGCGGCGCCGGGCTCGGGCTGCGGGGTGGCCTCGCGGTAGTAGCAGCCGGTCGAGCTGCTGAACCAGCCCAGCTCCGGGTCGTGGCAGGGCCACTGCTGCCCGTTCCAACCGCACAGCTGCGGACCGCCGGAGCTCCCGCCGCTGCCCGTCCCGCCGCCACCGCCCGGGGAGGGCGTACCGCCGGGCGTGGTGTGCTCCTCGCAGATGACGTTGACCGCGCAGTGCGTGACGTCCCCGCCGATCGGTGGTTCGTCCGCCATCGCAGGCGCCGCCGGGGATAACAGCAATCCCGCGACCAACAGCACGCGGATCGCGAATCGCCGTACCGGATTCAGCATGTTCGGTCCACCTCCCGCTTGAACTCGTAGATCAGCCAACGCGCTTGGAACTGTCGCAGGGAAACGGTCGCGATGTACCGGGTGAGCCGCCGCGGTGGATCCTTTACGGCGCGGGTGGTGGCATCGGCCTGGTGCCAGTCGGTCACATCGAGGCAGTCCTCGATGACGGCGGTCTGCGGGTCCGCCTTCAGATCGACGGTCTTCACCACGGGTGAATTCCGCGGGCTGCCGATCATCACCAGTTTGGCGTCGTGGAGCTGACGGAGATTGACGAGGGAGTCGCCGAGCGCCTTCCCGGAGGAGTAGGCCTCCAGCGGGGAGCCGTCCGCGTCCGGCCGGCCGAACTCCGTCACCTGGGTCTGCCACCAGTCCTGATAGGTGCTCAGCGCCAGGCGGCCGACGGCGCCCTCGGGTCCGTCGGTCGGCGCGATCCCGACGTTTGCGGAACCACTCGAAGGAGTTACCGGGTTCACTCCCGCAACACTGGGCGCAGCCGTCCCGAGACGATCGACGGAACCGCCGCCACCACCGCTCGCACAAGCACTCAGAAGCATCGCCAAAACCAGCCCAGCGACCCCAACCGCCCCAGGGCGCAATACATTTCCGCGCCGCCGCATCGCCCCACCTCGTCGCGACCGACCCCGTCCGTGGTCTGTGGTCGCCAGAAGAATTCCGCTGCCCCGCCGGTGTTGCTGCGAGAGCATCGATTCTTCGCCAACCCGCCCCTTCACGGCAACACCCCGGGCCACCTGACCTTACGCGGAAGGCGGATCCGTCGGGGCACTTTCGCGCCACAGGACGGCCAACAGTTCTTCGGAAAGCGACAATCCGGCCAATGCGCCCCGAACCGCGGCCCGATTGCGCATCAACAGGCGCCCGCCCTGCGGCGGTACGAGCAGGCGCGCGCCCGGCGCACCGGCCGGATCACCACCGTCGAGCAGGCCGGCGACGGCCGGCTGGAGGTCGAGCGGGGCGACGGCGGCCGGCGCTCCGGGCAGTCCCTGGCCGAGCACGGTGGTCAGGGCCCGGCTGAACGACCCCTCGCCGCCCGGCAGTACGGCGTCCCGCCCGCGTCTGCCGGGGGTGTAGCGGCCGATCCGGCCCCAGAGCGGGACGCGCGGGTAGCTGAGCAGCTCGCCGGCGCCGTCCTCACCGCCGCCGCGTTCGAGCGCCGCCCAGGTGTCGCGGTCCACGACGGCGTCGACCAGCAACAGCGCCTCCTCCTGGTCCCCGTGGACCATCGCGCTGACCACCCAGTCCCAGGCGAGCCCGCGCCGGTACGCGTTGTCGGCGGTGCTACCGCCGGTGACCAGGGCCAGCCGACGGCCGCGCGGGTCCGCCACCAGCTGGCCGACCAGGCAGACCAGCAGCCACCGGCCCGGCCGACCGGCCGCCTCCCGCACCGCCGTGAGCATGGTGTTGGCGTCCGCGCCCGGCTCCACCACGGCGACCCGGCAGCCGCCCGAGCCGGCGTCGAAGCACATCCCGGGCAGGACGTCGGCGAGCAGCCGGGCGCCGTCCGCCGCGTGCGCCGAACCGCCGAAGCCGCGGTCCGGCCCGCCGTCCGCCCCGATCACCACAAGGTCGACCCCACTGACCACCCGCACCGCCCCCTCCTTGCCGGCCCCGGCTTCCCCGGAACCGCCCGCCGCGCCTGCGTACCGCCGCGCCCCTGCCCTGCTGTGCCCTGCCATGTCCTGCTGTGCCCTGCTGTCTGTGCCCTGCCGTGACCCGCCACGACCTGCCGTGACCCGCCGGCCCGGTCCCCCGGCCGTTCCGGCGCCGGGGCCGCGCGGCGCCGGGGCCCGCCCGTGCCGGCGGCACGTTCCACCGCGCCGCCCGACAAGCTACCGCCCCGGGCCCCCGCCGACGGGGCTCCCGGCCCGGCCGCTCCGGGACCATGGGCCCTATCGGCCGCACACCGGCGGGGGCACGATCGGAGCCATGGACCGTGACGACCGGGTGGAGACCCTGTGCGAGGCCGAGTGCCTGCGGCTGCTCAGCACCGTGCCCGTCGGACGCGTGGTGTACACCGAGCACGCCCTGCCCGCCGTCCTGCCGGTCTCGTTCGACGTCGCGGCGGACGGGCGGCTGCTGCTGGCGGTGCGCCGGAACAGCACCACCGCGCGCGGCCTGGACGGCACCGTCGTCGCCTTCCAGGCCGACCACCTGGACCCGGTCACCCGGACCGGCTGGAGCGTCCTGGTGCACGGCCGGGCGGACGTGGTGCGCGAGCCGGAGCTGGTCCGCCGGGCGCTGCGCACCGGACTGCGCCCCTGGGTCGGCGATCCGGACCCGATGTTCGTCGCGCTGGTGCCCGAGCTGGTCGGCGGCCGCCGGCTGCTGCCCACCGGCCGTACCGTGCAGCGCTCCTGACCCGTACCGTGCGGCACTCCCGGCCCGTACCGTGCGGCGTTCCCGGCCCGTACCTGCGGCGTTCCCGGCCCGTCGCGGACGGCGGACCGCCCGCCGGGCGGGCCACCCCCTGACAGGTGACCGGCCAGTAGGCATACTCTCCCCGAGTTCCCACCCCCGCCTGCCACCAGGAGCGCACCGTGACGACCTTCGCCTCCCTCGCCGACCTGACCGCCGCCGTCGGCACCGAGCTGGGCACCAGCCGGTGGCACACCGTCGAGCAGGAGCGGATCGACCTGTTCGCCCAGGCCACCGGTGACCACCAGTGGATCCATGTGGACCCGGAGCGGGCGAAGGAGAGCCGGTTCGGCTCGACGATCGCCCACGGCTACCTCACGCTGTCGATGATCCCGGTGCTGGCCAAGGAGTGTTACAGCGTCGAGGGCGTCCGGATGGCGCTGAACTACGGCTCGGAGAAGGTGCGGTTCCCCGCCCCGGTGCCGGTCGGCACGGCGCTGCGGGCCACCGCCGAGCTGGTGTCCGCGACCGAGGTGCCCGGCGGCGTCCAGGCGGTGGTCCGGTTCACCATCACCAGCGCGGAGAGCGAGAAGCCGCACTGCGTCGCGGAGACGATCACCCGCTTCTACGCCTGAGCCCGGCTACGCCCGAGCCCGGCGGGACGCACCGGAGCGCGGCACGGCGGGCCGGCTCCGGGCGCACCCGCGCGTACCGCTCACCGGCCGGCCGCGCCCGCCGTTCACCGGGCCCGGTCGACCCGGTGTACGCCGAACGGCACGCGCGGGGCCGTCCACCAGGTCCGGACGGCCCACGACGAGTAACCTCCGACGAGATGGTTGTCGTACCGCATCGGTCTCGCCGCCGTGGGTACGCGCCCCGGCATGCCCGGTAGCCGTAGCCGTCCTTGGAGGTGCCGTGCCCCGCCCCGTCCCGTGGTTCTCCCGCGTCGCCGGTCTGGCCTCGCAGTTCTCCGCTCCCCCCACCACCGGAACGGCCCCGGGCCTGGCCAAACTGCCCCGCGCGGCCTGGCACCGGGTCCGGACGGACGCCTTCGGCGCCGAGCCCCGGGGCGAGCGGCTGGCCCGGATCCACCGCTCGCCGCAGTTCGCGGACGGCGCCTTCCGCAACCCGCTGCCGACCCGCCGACTGGTCTACGAGCGCACCCCGCTGGAGATCACCCGCGCCCAGCTCGCCGCCGACAAGACCCGCCGGATGCCCACCGCCGCCGTGCCGCTGCACCGGCTGCTCCCGGTCGACCTGGCCCGGCCCGCCGCCTCCGGGCTGCGGCTGACCTGGCTCGGCCACGCCACCGTGCTGGCCGAGATCGGCGGCCGCCGGGTGCTCTTCGACCCGGTCTGGGGCGAGCGCTGCTCACCGTTCGGCTGGACCGGCCCCAAGCGGCTGCACCCGGTGCCGCTGCCGCTCGCCGAACTCGGCCCGGTGGACGTCGTGGTGGTCTCGCACGACCACTACGACCACCTGGAGATGGCCGCCGTCCGCGCGCTGACCGCCACCGGCGCGGTCTTCGCCGTCCCGCTCGGGGTCGGCGCGCACCTGGAGCACTGGGGCGTGCCCGCCGACCGGATCGTGGAGCTGGACTGGTGGGAGTCGGCCGAGGTCGCGGGGCTGACCCTGACCGCCACCCCGGCCCGGCACTACTGCAGCCGCGGCCCGCGCACCAGCTCGCTGTTCCTCTGGGCGTCCTGGGTGGTGTCCGGCGGCGGGCACCGGGTCTTCCACAGCGGCGACACCGGCTACTTCCCCGGCTTCGCCGAGATCGGCCGCCGGCTCGGCCCCTTCGACGCGACGATGATGCAGGTCGGCGCGTACAGCGACTTCTGGCCCGAGGTGCACATGACGCCCGAGGAGGGCGTCCGGGCCCATCTCGACCTCGGCGGCGAGCTGCTGCTGCCGATCCACTGGTGCACCTTCAACCTGGCGCCGCACCCGTGGGAGGAGCCCGCCGAGCGGGTGGTCGCCGCGGCCCAGGCGCTCGGCGCCCGGCTGGCGGTGCCCCGGCCCGGCAAACCCTTCGAACCGGTGGACCCGCCCGCCCTGCGGCTCTGGTGGCGCGCCGTCGCGGCGCTGCCCCAGGGCGACCGGGAGCTGCTCGTCCCGGACGGCCTGGCCTCGGCGGCCGGCGGCCCGGACCCGGCCTCGGACTCGGCCTCGGCGACGAGCGGCCCGGTCCGGCCCAAGGACGCCGCGGAGGACGACGGCGTCACCGTCTGAGCGGGCACCCGCCGCGCACCGGTGACGCCGCGAAGGCCGGTGACGCCGCAACGACCGGTGGGCGGCGGGCCCGACGGCGACGTCAGCCCGCCGCCCCCCGCTTCGCCCGGCGGCGGATCATCCGCCAGGCGCCCTGCTGCACCAGCAGCGTCAGCACCCCCGCCAGCACGATCCCCAGCAGGTTCAGCAGCAGCTGCACGCTGGACCCCCGGAACTGGTCCAGGTCGCCGTAACCGAGCGCCACGGCCGCGTTGGCGGCCGCCGGCACGGTGGTCACCGAGATCGCCACACCGACCAGCATCCCGGCCTTGGAGGAGGTCAGCGAGAGCAGGCCGGCCACGCCCGCGAGGAACGCGACCACGAAGGAGGTCGCGTCCGGCTGCCAGATGAACGAGGTGTTCGGCCGCACGCCGTCGAACCTCGCCCGGCTGAACAGCCCGGACCCGTCCATCAGCAGCGAGAAGAGGACGGTCAGCGCCATCGCGACGGCGAATCCGGCCACCAGGGCGGTCAGCGACCGCAGGGCGGGGCGGGCCCGGCGCTGGACCAGCGCGACGCAGAGCCCGGCCAGCGGCCCGAACTCCGGCCCGACGGCCATCGCGCCGACCACCAGCACCGCGCTGTCCAGCACCGCGCCGCAGGCCGCCAGCATCGTCGCGACGGTGAGGAAGGCGAGGTAGACGGCGGTGAGGGTGGACTCCTCGTGGGTGATCTCGGAGACCGCCTCCCAGACCAGCGCGTCGGCCCCCTCGCCCGGCGCGAGCCGCTCGGCCTCGTCGGCGGCGGCCGAGAGGGTCAGCGCGACCTCCTCGGCGCTGATCGCCCCGCGTTCCGACAGCCCGGTCTGCCGCAGCGTCGCCAGTACCTCGTCCGCCGCCTCGCGGGCCACGTCGCAGAGCACCACGTCCCCGGCGGGCCGGACGGCGGCGTCCGGCAGCACGACCACATGGGTCACGCCGACGGACTCGTCCAGGCCGCCGAGGACGGCGTCACGCAGGTCGTTGGGGACGATCAGGCGCAGATGCAGCACGGGTGCTCCGGGCGGGGGTTCGGCGGCGACGGGGACGGGCTCACCCTAGGTCCTGCCGCCCCGCACGCCCCGGACCGGGCCGCCTCACCCCGCACGCCCCGGGCCGCCTCACCCCCGCACGCCCCGGACCGGGCCGCCTCACCCCGCCAGGACGTCGCGCAGGGCTCGCGCCTCCTTCACCAGCCGGCTCGCGCCCGCCCCGGCCGCCGCCCGCGTCACCTCGGCGACCGGGCCCCGGGCCGAGCAGCGGCGGGCGCAGTCCCCGGCCACGGCGACCAGATCGGCGGTGCCGCGGACCGGCGCGCCCGACAGCACGGCCGGCAGCGCGGGCGCCAGGACCGACCAGACCGTGCCGTACGCGCCGGTGTCGGCGGCAGCGGCCAGCGCCTGGGCGAGCCGGCTCGGCTTCACCGTGCCCTCGGTGACCAGCGCGCCCAGCTCGCGGCCGAGCAGCGCGCCGTCGAGGTCACCGCGCGCGGCGAGGACGAGCAGGGCGTCCACCGCGGCCGTGCGGTCCTCGGGGAAGCGGGCGCCCAGCCCGTACGCCAGCGCCAGGTGCAGCGCCAGCCCGGCCGGGCCGCCGGCCTCGGCGAGGACGGGCAGCAGCCCCGCCGCACCGCGCCGTTCGCGGTCCGCGGAGTCGGCGAACCAGTCGAGCCAGCGGGCGGCCAGCTCCTCCCGGTGGTGCGGCAGGACCGCGGCCCAGTGCGCGGTCGGCTGCCAGAGCCACTCGTTCTGCTGCCGGGCCCGCGCCACGCTGGGCTCGGTGCCCTCCAGCAGTGCCAGGAAGTCGGCGCCCAGCCGTTCGCCCGCCGGGCCCTGCGGGCCGGCGCCGACGCCGGGTTGGGAGACGCAGATCCGCTTCACGTCCTCCCACCAGCGTTCCTGGTAGACGGCGCGGCTCCCGACGCCCCGGCCGGGCGCGAAGCGCACCCGCTCGGAGCGCTGGCCGAACAGGCCGCCCTCGCGCAGCCAGCGGGCCGTCCAGCGCCCGGCCGGCGAGGTCAGCCGGTCGGCGGCGGCCAGCACGGCCTCGTCGGTGGTCACCGTGACCCGCAGCAGGGCCGCGTGCAGATCGGCCTCCCCCGGCTCGACGCCCGCCGCCCGGTACCCGGCCAGCCGCTCGACCAGGGTGGCCGCCGCCAGCGCGCCGGTGGCGTCGGTGGGGGTGGCGAGCAGCAGCGGCGGCCGGTCGGCCGTGACCCGCTCGGCCGCCTCGGTCAGCCGGGCGGCGAACACGTTGCCGTACCGCGTGTTGTGCTCGCCGCGCAGCGGGGAGCGGCCCTTGGACCGGAAGACGCCGCCCCGCTGGTGCGGGTCGACCTGGCCGGCGATCGCGGCGGCCACGTACAGGACGTCCCCCGGACCGCAGTCGCGCCACCGGCCGACGCCGTTCCACGGGTGCACCCGCAGCACCGGCGCCAGCGCCTCGGCGAGTGCCGCCCGGTCGAGACGGGCGTGCCGGACGAGGCCGTCCAGGGTGCGCTCGAAGACCGCGACCTCGGGCCGTGCGGCGGCCAGCAGCGCGGACAGCTCCTCGACGACCTCGGCCGGCGTCGCGATCGGCTCCCCCAGCGGCCTCGGCGCCGGGGCGGGCGGGAGCAGCTCGCTCCACCCGGTGTCCGGATCGTCGCCGCCGACCGGCGCCCCCAACAGCTCGCCCGCGCGGGCGTGGTGGGCCGGGTTCAGCGCCTCGGCGGCGTACCGCAGCTCGGGCAGGACGGCCGGGCCGGCTCCCGCGAGGTGACGGGCCACCACGGCGAGGGCCCGCTCCTGGAGGGCGGTGTCGGGGTGGCCGAAGGCCTCGGCGGCGGCCAGCACCACCGGGCCGGCGCGCTCGGGCGAGCGCCGCGCCGCCTTGTCCAGCCAGCCGAGCTGGGCCCGCACCAGCTTCTTCTCGGTCCGGAACAGCACCACCGCCGAGGCCTCCGCCAGCACCTCGGGTTCGACCAGGGCGGCGGCGTCCAGCTCGGCGAGCACCTGCTGGGCGTGGCCCGCGGCCACCGAGAGCCCGTCCAGCAGCGCGACCAGGCCGCGGACCTGCTTCGCGTACTCGTCCGGGGTGGGCGCGAGCGCCACCAGGACGGCGAGGAACGCCCGCTGGTCGCCCGGCCTGCCGCCGCGGACCAGCCGGGCCAGGCAGCGGTCGATCAGCTCGGCGCGGTCCAGCCGGCCCTCGGCCGCCAGCGCGGCGACGGCGGCGGGCCAGGAGTCCCCGGGCCGCTCGGTGCGCCGCTGCTCGAACCGCCCGCCGATGTCGGCGAGCTCGAACACCCGGGGCAGCAGCACCGGGGTGAAGGCGTCCTCCCGCAGGCAGTCCAGCAGCGTCCTGACCCAGCCCCGGCGGCCGTCGCCCGCCGAGACCCGGTCCAGCCACTCGGTGGTGAAGGCCTCCGAGGCCGGCACCGGGCAGCCCGTCCGCCGGACCACCCGCTCGATCAGCGGGTAGACGTCCCAGCTCCAGCCCGAGCCGCGGCGGGCCGCCAGCCGGGTGACCACCTCGATCTGCCACTCGACCGGCTGCGCCTCGACGACCTGGTCGAGCGCGGGGTGCCGGGCCCAGGAGCGGGCGGCGAAGTCCCGCCCGCCGATCCAGGCGGCGGCGCCGGCCGGCCCGGCGTGGCAGCCGGCCCCGGCCACCAGCAGCGCCCCGGACCGGGCGTTCGCCTCCTTCGACCACTCGCCCCGGGCCTGCTTGCGCAGCTCCTTGAGCTCCGGCAGGCAGGCCCGCCGCTCGGCCGGGCCGAGCGCCGCGACCAGCGTCGGCACCTGCGGTGTCCGCCCCTCGCGCACCGCCCGCAACAGCTCCTCGACGCCGCTCACGCGCTCGCCTCCGCTCCGGCCAGGGCCCGCTCCCGGACGACGGCGACCGCCAGCGCGTGCTTGCACGGCCCTCGCCCGCCCCGGTACTTGGCCCACCAGAGGCAGGTGCAGCTGACCCGGCCCGCCGCGTCGGTGCGCACCCGCTGGAGGTGGTCGTCCACCGTGACCTCGGCGAGCGCTCCGCCCTCCGCCAGCCGGACCGCGCCCGCCGCGACCAGCGCGTGCGCGGCCCGCAGTCGCGGGTTGCGCGCCTCGGCCCGGCCGGCGTCGTACGGCAGCTGGCGGTGGAAGTACGCGGTCTCGGCGGTGTCGTAGCCGATCTGCCCGGCGGTGCCGAGCCTGGTGAGCGCGGCCCGGACCCGGGCCGGGGTGAGCCCGGACTGCTCGGCCAGCTCGGCGACGTCGATCCGCGGCTCCCAGGCCAGCAGCACCGCGACCAGCTCGGCGTCCTGCTCGGCGGCGCCGGTGGCCAGCGCGCCGAGGACCCCGCCCTCGCCGGAGAAGCCCCGCGAGGCGTCGGGCGACAGCGTGAGCGTCAGGCGCATCCCGGGCAGCACCACCTCCCAGGCCGAGGCCGCCGGGGCATCGCCCGCCACCGGGCCGTACACCCGCAGGGCCAGCGCGTGCCGCAGCACCCGCTGGAGCGCCGCCAGCCGCTCCGGGCCGGGCAGGCAGACCGCGCCGGGGACGGGGCGGGTGGTCGGGCGCAGCGTCCGCCCGGCCGGCACGACCCAGCCGGCGGCGGCCCGGGCCCGGCCGCTGCCGCCGCGCGGCAGCGAGCGCAGGAAGCGGACCGCCTCGGCGGCGGGCAGTTCGGCGCGCAGGTCGAAGGCCGCGGCCGTCACCTGGGTCTCGGCGAAGCCGCGCACCCAGCGCTCGGGCAGCGGGACCTTCTTCTCGACGACCGGCCCGTCGAAGGTGGTGACCTCCAGGGCGTCCGGCCCGACGGCGAGGTGCAGCGGCTCGGCCGGACCGATCCGGGTGAGCGCCTCCCGCAGCGGGTTGTTGACGTCGACATTGGTGGTGCCGTGGCCGATGTCGTCGCCGTCGAGCCCGTCCCGGAGCACGTCGAGCCGGGCGTAGACGCCGCAGCAGCCGGAGAAGGACTCGAAACGCAGCCGGTCCCCGTTGGCGGTGACCACCGGGTCGAGCGAGGCGCGCAGCTGCGGCTGGTAGTAGCGCGCGGCGGCGACGTCGGCGACCGCGAGCAGCGCGGCGGCGGCCGGGGCCGGGTCGGTCAGGAAGCCCGCGAAGAAGCGCGGGTTGGCGACCGCCCCGAGCGGCGTGGTGCCGCCGGAGGTCTCCAGGGCGAGGCGTGGGCCGTCGGCGCCGTCGAGAACGGCGGACGGGCGCAGATAGGCGTACGCGTGTGCGGCTTGCGTCATGCGGAGCACGCTAGGAGGGGCTACTGACAATCCGTCGGCCGCGTGGTCACCCGGAGCCACGACTGGAACAGGTTCTACCGGGCGGCTTCCCTCCCTGGGGTTACCCAGGTCACACCGCCGGACGGCGGCTTCTGCCACTATGTCCCCGTGACAGACCTGACCGAGAAGGAGAGACGGACCGTCGACACCGCCGGTTCGTTCGCCGAGCTGCTGCGGATCGAGCGGCTGGACGAGAACACGTTCCGGGGCCGCTGCCACGCCGGGGCACCGATGCGCGCCTTCGGCGGCCAGGTCGCCGCGCAGGCGTTGACGGCCGCCGGGCACACCATCGGCGACGACCGCGACGTGCACTCGCTGCACAGCTACTTCCTGCTCCCCGGCGACCCGGCCCGCCCGATCCGCTACGAGGTCGACCGGGTCCGCCAGGGGATGTCCTACGCCACCCGCCGGGTGACCGCCGTCCAGGGCGGCGAGGCGATCTTCACGCTCTCCGCCTCCTTCAAGCGGCCCGAGACCGCCGCCGACCGCCACCGGGAGATGCCGTCGCTGCCCGGCCCCGAGGAGCTGCCGGACGCGCTGGCGGGCTGGGACGCGGCGGCCCGCGCCGAGCTGGCCCGCACGGGCGGCTTCGGCTCGCTGGACCTGCGGTTCGTCCCGGCGGACGCCCCCGGGGTGCCGCCTGCCGTCCCGGGCATGCCGCAGCAGTTCGTCTGGCTGCGCACCACCTCCCCGCTGCCCGCCGGGGACCGGCTGCTGCACGTCTGCGCGCTCACCTACCTCTCGGACCTCACGCTGGCCTCGACGGCCGGGCTGCACGTCCAGCCGAACTTCTTCCAGCGCACCGAGCCGCCCCGGCTGATCATGGCCTCGCTGGACCACGCGATGTGGTTCCACCGCCCGTTCCGGGCCGACGAGTGGCTGCTGTTCGCCCAGCGCAGCCCCTCCTCCTCGGACGGCCGGGGCCTGTCGCTCGGCGAGTTCTACGACCGGGACGGCCGGCTGGTCGCCTCCGCCGTCCAGGAGGCCCTGATCCGCGACCGGCCGCCCCTGCCGCGCTGACCCGGGCCGGCCCCGCGCGCGTCCGCCCGGTGGACGGCGGGCGGTGGACGCCGGCCGGTGGACGGCGGGCGAACGCGGGGCGACCGGTCGGCGTCATACTCCTGAGCGGTCCCGAGCCGTATCATGGTGCGGGTGACCAAGGTTGACCTGTCACCACGACCGGTGGAGGCGATGTCTCCACGTCAGCTCGAACGCCGCGAGTCCCTGATCGCGGCCGCGCTCGCCCTGGTGAACGAGATCGGTGTCGAGCGGCTGCAGATGAAGCAGGTCTGCGAGCGCTCCGGAGTCGCCCTCGGAACGGCGTACCGCTACTTCTCCTCCAAGGACCACCTGTTGGCCGCGGCCATCGCCGAGTGGCACCGGCTGCTGCTGGCCGACCTGGTGGCGGAGCTGCGCGGGCCCCGGGCCGGGCTGGGGGCCACCGACCGGGTGGTGCGCTTCGTGCGCGGAGGCATGCGGGCCTACCAGCGCCAGCCCGAACTGGCCCGGCTCCGGGTGGCCGTCGCCGCCTCCACCGACCCCTTCGCCAGCGAGGCGCTGCAGGGCATGGCCCGGGCCGACAGCACCGCGCTCCAGGCGGTGATGGCCGAGGTGCCGGCCGCCGCGAGCGATCTGGTGCGGCACATCGTCGGCCACGCCTGGCAGGGCGAGCTGACCGCCTGGGTGACCGGCCGCACCACGCTCGGCGACGCCCGGCGGCGGCTGGAGGACGTGGTGCGGCTGGTGCTGACCCCGTACGAGACGCCGTACCCGGCCCCGCACGAAGTCCGGCCCACCGTCTGAGGCACGTCGGGCCCGCCGTCCCCGGGTGGACCACCACCGCGTCGAACGGACCGCCCGCGCGGTCGGAAAGGCCGCCGTCGGGCCGTGCGGTGCCGCGCGGTCGGTCGGTCGCGCGCGCCCGCGGCCCGGACGGGCCGGCACTCCCTCGCTTGACCTTCACACCGGTGTGAACTCCTACCGTGCTGGACACCGAGACAGCCACGGCCGAACAGGAGCCCCCGCCATGACGGAACAGCCCACCACCACCCCGCCCCCGCTGGCCAGGACCGTCCGCGGCTCCGGGCCCGGCCTCCTGCTGGCCCACGGCGCCGGCGGCAGCGCCCGGGACAACTGGGGACCGCTGCTGGACGACCTCGCCGCCCACCGCACCGTCGTCGCACCCGACTTCCCCGGCTCCGGCGACACCCCGTACGAGCCGGCCGGACCTTCGCTCGACGAGCTGGCGGACCGTCTGGTCGCGACCGCCGTCGAGGAGGGCCTGGAGAGCTTCGACCTGGCCGGCTACTCGCTCGGCGCCGCCGTCGCCGTCCGCGCCGCCACCCGGCACCCGGCGCGGGTGCGCTCGCTGCTGCTGCTCGCGGGTGTGGCCGGCGGCGACCACCGGCTCCGCCTCACCGCCGAGCTGGTCGTCGGGCTGGCCGACCACCCGGAGCTGCTGGCGCGCTTCTCACTCGCGGCCGTCTTCGGCCGGAGCTGGGTCAACGCGCTCACCGCCGAGCAGCTCGCGGGCCTGCACGCCGGTCTGCTCGCCCCCGTCCCGGCGGCCTTCCGGCAGCAGTTCGGCCTGGCCGGCCGGGTGGACGTGCGCGGCGACCTGGCCGGGGTCGCCGTGCCGACGCTGGTGGTCAGCACCACCGAGGACATGCTGGTCCCGCCCGACCAGCACCGCACCCTGGCCGAGGGCATCCCGGGCGCCCGACTGGTCGAACTCGCCGGCGGCCACCTCCCGATGGTCGAGCGGCTGCCCGAACTGCGCAAGCTGGTGCTGGACTTCGTGGCCGGCCAACAGCGGTAGCAGCGGCAGGAGCGGGTGGCCGGAGCAGCGGACCCGGCGGCCGGCCGGGAACAGCCCGGCCCGGGCGGGCGTTCGTCCGGTCATGCGCATCGGAGAACTCGCCCGCCTGACCGGGGTGTCCACCCGCCTGCTGCGGTACTACGAGGAGCAGGGGCTGCTCGCACCGGACCGGTCGGCCGCCGGCTACCGCGAGTACGGCGAGGACGCCCAGATCCGGGTGCGGCAGATCCGCAGCCTGCTGGCGGCGGGCCTGGCCACCCGGGTGATCGCCGAGATCCTGCCGTGCGCCAGCGGCCCCGTCCCGGCGCTGGAGGCCTGCCCGGACCTGCTGGCCACCCTGCGCGGCGAGCTCGCCGATCTCGACGCCCGCATCGCCGAGCTGACCCGCAGCCGGCAGGCCCTGGCCGGCTACCTGGACACGACCCGTCCGGTCACCCGCGCGTACGCCGCCGCCTGACGGCCCACCACCCTCCCGGCCGCACCGACCGGCCGCACCGACCGGCCCCTCGCACCGACCGACCGCACCGACCGGCCACCGGGCCGGCGGTCCCGGCTGCTCGGCCCTCCTCGGCGTGCCCTCCACCGGCTCCGCCCAAGGACTGGACATAGTACGACATGTATCAACTTTTCGATCATGCCGCCGACCGTCCGGTACGCCAGGAGAAGGACCTTCATGAGCAGTCAGCCACCAGGCCCCGACGAACCCGCCGCGACCCTCCCCGTCGACCGGACGGTGTTCGGCGTCAGTGCCGTCCTGGTGCTGGGGG
Source organism: Kitasatospora sp. NPDC003701 (assembly GCF_053587085.1). Taxonomy (NCBI): domain Bacteria; kingdom Bacillati; phylum Actinomycetota; class Actinomycetes; order Kitasatosporales; family Streptomycetaceae; genus Kitasatospora; species Kitasatospora sp. NPDC003701. The sequence continues at coordinate 188,327 of NZ_JBSFNM010000006.1, read as the reverse complement.
TGGTCGCCTGGGGCGTCTTCGCCGCGGACTCGCTCGGCGACACGTCCGGCACCGCGCTCAGCTGGGTCCTGCACAACTTCGGCTGGCTGTTCGTGGTCGCCGCCGACGTCTTCCTCGTGCTCACCGTCCTGCTGGCGTTCAGCCGCTTCGGCCGGATCCGGCTCGGCCGCGACGACGACGAGCCCGAGTTCTCCACCCTCGCCTGGGTGGCGATGATGTTCAGCGCCGGCATGGGCATCGGCCTGATGTTCTACGGCGTCGGCGAGCCGCTCCAGCTGTACGCCGCCCCGCAGCCCGGCTCCGGCCTGGAGCCGCAGAGCCCGGCCGCCGCCCAGCAGGCGCTGGAGTTCTCGCTCTTCCACTGGACCCTGCACCCCTGGGCGATCTACGCGGTCGGCGGCCTGGCGCTCGCCTACACGACCTTCCGCAAAGGCCGGGGCAACCGGATCTCCGCCGCCTTCGTCCCGCTGATCGGGCAGCGCGGCGCGGACGGCTGGCCCGGCCGGGCGATCGACCTGCTCGCGGTGTTCGCCACCGTCTTCGGCTCGGCGACCAGTCTGGGCCTGGGCGCCCTCCAGGTGGCGGACGGCCTCGGCTTCATCTCCTCCGTCGAGAACACCGAGCGCACCCAGCTGGTCATCATCGGCTCGCTGACCGCCGCCTTCGTCCTCTCCGCCTTCTCCGGCGTGCACAAGGGCGTCAAGTGGCTCTCCACCTCGAACGTCGTGCTGGCCTCGCTGATCATGGCCTTCGTCTTCGTGTTCGGCCCGTCCGTCTTCGTGCTGGACGCCATCCCGTCCACCGTCGGCGGCTACCTCTCCGACCTGCTCGACATGTCGACCCAGACCGGCGCCTTCACCGACGAGGGCTGGCTCGGCACCTGGACGATCTTCTACTGGGCCTGGTGGCTCTCCTGGGCGCCGTTCGTCGGCACCTTCATCGCCCGGATCTCGCGCGGCCGGACCATCCGGCAGTTCCTGACCGGTGTGCTGCTGGTGCCCAGCGGGGCGACGGTGGTCTGGTTCTGCGTGATGGGCGGGACGGCGATCCGGCTGAACTCCACCGGCGAGGCCGACCTGGTGGCCACCATCCCGCAGGGGGCCGAGGCGTCGCTGTTCGAGATGCTGCGCGCGCTCCCGCTCGGCTCGGTGACCAGCGTGATCGCGGTCCTGCTGGTGATGACCTTCTTCATCACCAGCGCCGACTCCGCCTCGCTCGTCCTCGGCTCGCTCTCCAGCCGCGGCTCGCTGCACCCGCGCACCTGGCTGGTGGTGGTCTGGGGCGTGCTGATGGGCGGCGTGGCCGCCGCGCTGCTGCTCGCCGGCGGGCTCACCGCGCTGCAGAACGCCACCATCCTGGTCGCGCTGCCGTTCGTCGTGGTGATGCTGCTGCTCTGCCTCGCCCTGGTGAAGGAGCTGCGCGAGGACCCGGCGGCCGGGCCTTCCCGCTTCCACGCCGCACACGGCCTGCGGGACGCCGTCCGGGTCGCCGTCGGCGAGGCGATGGCCTCCGCCGGGCGGGGCCCGCGACCGCCGTCCGAGTGAACCGGCCCCGGCGGACCGGCCCCGCCGCAGGGCCCCGCCGGCCCGGCCGCCCCACCCCCGCCCCGGGGTGGGGCCCGGCGCCCACCGGCCCTGTCGGCACGAACCGACGCCCAGCCCCCATCCGGACTTCACCCGCGCGTAGCGCTCGTTCACGCCGCCCTGGAACGCTCTCTGACATGAACGCCAACCCTCCGGCGACCCTCCAGGACCCGCGCTTCCCGCTCCCCCAGCGCCACCGCCGCTTCCTGGCCTGTGCCGCCGTTCTCGCCTCCGTCGCCCTCGGCACCCTGGGTGTGGGAGCCACCGTCGAGACCGTCCAGCACGGCCCCCTCACGGCGGCCACCGCCAGACGATGATGTGACCGGCGCCACATCGACTCGTGGTATGGTCACTGGTATGGCCATGACCAAGAAGTACACCGTGACTCTGCCCGAGAAGCTCGCGGAACAGATCCGCGCCAAGGTCGGGCCGGGCGAATTCAGCCGCTACGTCACGCAGGCCATAGAGCACCAGGCCGAGCGGGACCGACTGAACGAGCTGGTCGGCTGGTGGGAGTCCGAGTACGGCCCGGTTCCCGAGGAAGCACTGCGCGAGGCCGAAGCCGAGCGGCGTGACCACGAGGCCTGGTTCGCCGCCCGTGAGGCGCGCTCGCCGGAGCAGGAACGGCGGGCCGGTTGAGCGCCGACCTCGTCTATGTCCTCGACTCCGAGGGCCTGTCCCAAGGCGCCCTGGGTGCCACCCCCATGGGCGCGCGGCTCAAGGACGCGGCACGGAGCGGCATCCGAGTCGTCACCAGCGCGATGACCATGATCGAAGCGAAGCACGAGCGCATCAACAAGGCCGCCTGGAGCCGGACCCTCTCTCGCATCGTGGTCGAGCCGGTCACCCAGGAAGTCGCCGAGGAAGCACTCGTCCTCCTTCGGGACGCCGGGCTGCACGGCCACAAGTACGCGATCGACGCGGCGCTGGTGGCCGTCGCGCTTCGACAGCGGGGCAGGGTCGTCGTCTACACCTCGGACGTCGACGACATCGAACGCATCTCCGGCGGACGCCTCAGGGTCGCCCGGCTCTGACCCTCAGGCCCGCTGCTCCGCCCGGGGCCCGGCCGGCCCGGGGACGACCGCCGGGGCCTCCCGCCGGGAGTGCCGGCCCGTCCCGGGAGCCGGCAGCAGGTCGGGCGCGGGCGCGTAGCGGGCGGCGGGGGCGCGGAGCAGCCAGCCCGGCGGGCGGGTACCGCGGGGCGCACGGGTGATCAGGCCCATCCGGTGCAGCAGGTCGAGGGCGTCGCGGCGCAGCGCGGTGCGGTCGGCGAGGTAGTCGCGGCGCCAGCGGGCCGGGAGGCCGTACTCGTCCGCGATGTCCCCGAGGACGCCGTCTATCAGCGCGTCCGGGATCGGGACGTCCGCACCGGTGGCCTCGCCGGGCAGCGGGCGGACCTCCTCGACCAGGCGCTCGACCAGCAGCAGGGCGGCCTGGGCGAGGGTGCCGGTACCGGGCAGGGCGAGGTCGGTGAGCTCGTCGGCGGGGTCGAGCAGGGCGACGCCCTCCGCCCGCAGTTCGGCCTCCAGGCCGAGGAACTCGGCGAGCGCGGCCGGGCCGGTCCGGCGGTGGAGGTCGAGCCAGTCGCGCTGCTCCTGGGGCAGGTCGGCGGCGAGCACGGCCGGGGTCTCGGCGAGGCGGCGGCGGACGGCGGTCCCGGGATCGGCCTCGGTGGCGCGGCGGATCAGGTCGGCGGCGTCGGCGCCGAGGGCGGGCGGCCCGGCGGGAACGGCGCGGGCGAGCTCCCGGTCGACCGTCAGGACGACGCCCTCCTCCGCCTGGTCGGCGGGTATCTCGCCGAGCACCTGCCAGTCGGCCAGCGCGGCCAGCGCCATGGCGAGGTCGGCGGGCGCGGCGGCCGGGCCGGGGGCGGTGTCCCGCATCGCCGCCAGCAGGCGGCCGAGCGGGAGCTGCTCGGGGGCGTCCACCAGCAGGGCCAGTGCGAGGGCGAGCTGGGTGTACCCGCCGGGGGTGAACGGGGCCCCGGTGCCGGGGTGTTCGAGGCGGCGGGCGGCGCCGGGGCCCAGCCCGGCCTTGCACAGGCGGGCGTGCCAGGGGCCGACCACCAGGCGGTAGCCGAGCAGGGTGTCGAACTGGCCGGTCAGCCAGTCGCGGTGACGCCGGATCAGCGGGAAGCCGTCGGCGTGCGGCCCGGAGGCCGTGACCAGCGGGTGGGCGAGCAGCAGGCGGGCGGCGATCCGGCGCTCGGCGGCGGCGGAGCGGTCCTGCGGAGCGGCGGCCGAACGGGCCGGCTCGGGCTTGCGGTGCTTCCCGGGCAGGCCCGGCTTGGCACCTGAGAGGACGACGGGCGGCGCGCCCTCGCCCTGCCGGGCCCGGCGCTGGCGGCGCGCCGGCCGCGGCTCGCGCACCCGTAGTGCGGCGGGGGCGTGCGCGGTGGGGCCGTGCCACCAGCTGACGGCGGCGGCGGCCGCCGCGCCCTCCGGGCCGGTGACCGGCTCGGCGGGGACGCCGAAGTGGCGGGCCGGGTAGAGGCCGAAGGAGGCCACGCAGAGGTCGTCGGCGGTGGCGGGATCGGCCTCGGCGAACCAGTGGGCGAGCCGGAGCAGCCCCGGGTCGGGCGAGAGCGCGGCGGCGGGTGCGGACTCCTGCGGAGCGTCAGGACCGGCTTCGCGTACGGCGACGACGGCGACGGTGGTGCCCTGCCCCGCCCCGCCCGTGCGCCCGTCCGCCGTGCCGCCGGCCACCCGCGTGGTGCCGGCCGCGTACTCCTGCTGCTCCATGTCGTGGACCAGACTAGACGGTGGGCGCGGCCGCCGGTGGCAGCAACCGGACCTCACCGCGAATTGGCCGGAGGACTGCCGGCCGGGCGGGGCCCGGCACCGGTCGACGGCCGCCCGCCCGGTCGGCGCACCCCGGGCTACGCGCGGGTAACAAGCCCTTTCCCCCGACGGGCCCGGTCGCCTAGGGTGCGGACGAACGCCCCCACCCCCCGGAGGACACCGCCGCATGAGCATCCGTACGACCACCCGCGCCGTTCTCGGCGGGCGCCTGCGCGCCGCCACCGGGCTGCTCACCGGCTTCGCCGCCACCTCGGCCGCCCATCTGGGCGCGATCCTCACCGACACCCCCGCCCTGCGGCACGCCACCAAGCCGGCCCTGATGCCGCTGCTGGCCGCGCACAGCGTCACGGCGGCCGCCGCGGCCTCGCAGGAGGCGCCGAAGCTGCTGGCGCCCGCGCTGCTGCTCAGCGGCGCCGGGGACGTCCTGCTCCAGCTCGGCGACGACACCGCGTTCCTGGCCGGCATGGGCTCCTTCGCGGCCGCGCACGTCTGCTACGTGACGATGTTCGTCCGCCAGGGGGCGCTGACGGACCGGCGGCGGGCGCTGGTGGTCTCGGCGGCGTACGCGACGGCCTGGGCGGTGATGGTGGGCCGGCTCTGGCCGGACCTCGGGGACCTCCGGGCCCCGGTGGCCGGGTACAGCCTGCTGCTCGCCTCGACCGCCGTCACCTCGGCCGGGCTCGGGTGGCGGACCGGTCTGGGCGGGGCGCTCTTCCTGCTCTCCGACACCCTGATCGCCACCAAGCTGGCCAAGTGGCGCGAGCTGCCGGGGCATCAGTTCTGGATCATGTCGACGTACATCCTGGCCCAGTACCTGCTGGCCACCGGCCTCCTGAGCGCCGCGGAGACTCCCGAGGAGGACCGGGCGGCCCCGGCGCCCGGGAGGCCCGGGGGCTTCGCGACTCCGGCCGCGGCGCTCTGACACGTGCCGGTACCGCCGGACCCGGGGGTCCGGCGGTACCGGTGGTCGGACGCGGTGCGGCGCCTCGGGGCGCGGGGCCTTCAGGCGGACCCGGCGCCACCGCGCCGACGCAGCAGCCAGAAGCCGCCGATGCCGCCGACGACCAGCGCCGCGCCGCCCGCCAGCTCGGCGGGGTCGGCCGCGACCGAACCGCCCAGGCCGGTCTGCACCGCGCCGTGCGGGGCGACCTGCTGGCTGCCCGCGCCGGACTGGCCGAGCGAACCGGCCCACTCCCCGGCCGCCTTGCCCCACTCGCCGAGGCTCTGGCCGGGCGAGGAGGAGGCTCCGGAGGAGGACGCGGCGACGGTGGTCACCGTGACGCTGGTCGAGAAGGCGCCGCCGTCGGGGCAGGTGCCGTCGACCTTGCTGTCGCCGCCGGCCTTGCTCGCCAGCCGGGCGGAGCCGGTGTGCCGGCCGTCCGAGCCCAGGGTGAGGGTGGCCGGGCCGCCCTCGAAGGCCTGGGAACTCGCGGTGATGGTCTTGGCGTCGGGCTTGTCGGACTTCTCGCAGGAGACCGTGACCGTCACGGTCTGGCCCGGTGCGGCCTGGGACGGGCTGACCGTGGCGGCGCCGTCCTTGGCCAGCGCGAGGGGGGCCGTCAGGCCGGTCAGCACCGTCGCGCCGATCAGGGCGGCGGCGGCCGTACGCGTGGGGCGCATACCGGAACCTCCGGGATTCTCGGGCGCAGCCGGGGACTCCGAAGTCCACGTGATCGAACAACTACACCCAGTCATTCACCGACGGTAGGCACACACCCGGCGCCCGGCCACCGCTCTGGACCGTTCGGGCGAGACCCCGCTACGGGGCGTGACGCCGGGCTCGGCCACGGGCCCGCCGGGATCAGAGGTCCAGGTCGACCACGACCGGGGCGTGGTCCGACGTCCCCTTGCCCTTGCGGGCCTCGCGGTCCACGTAGCTGTCCGTGACGGCGTCGGCGAAGGGCTTGTTGGCGTAGGTGAGGTCGATCCGCATGCCCCGGTTCTTCGGGAAGGCCAGCTGGCGGTAGTCCCAGTAGGTGTAGGGGCGGTCGTACTTCAGCGGGCGGGGCACGACGTCCTGGAGGCCGGCCTCGCCGAGGGCGGCGAGGGCGGCGCGCTCGGCGGGGGTGACGTGCGTCAGGCCCTCGAAGGCCGCCACGTCGAAGACGTCCTCGTCGGTCGGGGCGATGTTGAAGTCCCCGAGGACGGCGAAGGGGCGCTCACCCGCGGCGTCCTCCAGCGAGGCGAGGCGCAGGGCCTCCAGCCACTCCAGCTTGTAGCGGTAGTGGGCGTGGTCCACCTCGCGGCCGTTGGGCACGTAGACCGACCAGACCCGGACCGGGCCGCAGGTCGCCGCGACGGCGCGCGGCTCGACATCGGGCAGCAGGGCGTCGTCGGCGAGGTAGCCGGGCTGGCCGGGGAGGTCGCGCACCACGTCCGCCAGGCCGATCCGGGAGACGATGGCCACGCCGTTCCACCGGCCGGTGCCGTGCGCGGCGGTCTCGTAGCCGAGCTCGCGGACCGGCTCGTGGGGGAAGGCGTCCGTGGAGCACTTGAGCTCCTGGAGGCAGAGCACGTCCGGCTTGGCGCTCTCCAGCCATTCCAGCAGCTTGGGCAGCCGCGCGGTGACGGAGTTGATGTTCCAGGTGGCGATGCGGACGGTCACGGAGGGCGGCCTTCCCGGTGGTACGGACGAGGGCGGGCGCCCGGCAGGACGCCCACCCCGAATCTACCGCCCGGCACCGACAGGCCCGGGGCCCCGCCGCGGCGGGGCCCCGGGCACGGGATCTCGGGGCGCGTGCCCTCGGGGCACGCGACCTCAGGGCGCGCGACCTCAGGGTGCGGGGCGCACCACCGCCGCGGCGCCGCCCCCGCGGCGCACCGGCTCGGCGGCCGCCACCCAGCGGCCGTCCGGCAGGCGCTCGACGCCGGTCGCGGCGCCGATCTCGGGCGTACCGGCGAACACATGCCCCAGCGCCTCCAGCCGGGCCCGTTCGGGCAGGGCCAGGAAGGCCGGCTCGGCCTGGGTGGCGGCCGTGTTGCGCTGGCTGGCCCGCGGCGCGGCGATCGCCTGCTCCAGGGTCAGCCCCCGGTCCAGCCGGCCGAGCAGCACCTGCAGCGTGGTGGTGATGATGGTCGCGCCGCCGGGCGAGCCGGCCGCCAGCACGGGCTCGCCGTCGCGCAGCACGATGGTCGGCGAGAGCGAGGAGCGCGGGCGCTTGCCCGGTCCGGCCAGGTTGGGGTCGGGCACGCCGGGGGTCAGCGGGGTGAAGTTGAAGTCGGTCAGCTCGTTGTTGAGCAGGAAGCCCCGGCCGGGGACGGTGATGCCGCTGCCACCGGTCTGCTCCAGCGTGAGGGTGTACGAGACGACGTTGCCCCAGCGGTCGGCCACCGTCAGGTGGCTGGTGCTCAGGCCCTCGTACGGCTCGGACTGGGCCACCCCGGTGCTCGCGCAGTCGGCCGGGTGGCGCGGGTCGCCGGGGGCGAGCGGGCTGGTGAGCGCCCGGTCGGGGCTGATCAGGCAGGCCCGGGAGGCGACGTACCGCGGGGAGAGCAGCTCCTTGGTCGGCACGTCGTTGAAGGCCGGGTCGCCGACCCAGCGGTTGCGGTCGGCGAAGGAGATCCGGGAGGCCTCCAGGAAGTGGTGGTAGTACTGCGTGCCGTCGTACCGGGCGACGTCGCCGTCCTCCAGGATGCCCAGCGCCTCGCCGACGGTGGTGCCGCCGGAGCTGGAGGGGGCGATCGAGTAGAGGTCGTAGTCGCGGTAGGCGACGTGGGTGGGCTGCTGGCGGCGGACCTGGTAGGCCGCCAGGTCGGCGGCGTCCACCTTGCCGGGGCGGGCGTTGCGCCCGGAGGCCGGGTCCACCGGCGGGTGCTGGATGGTCCGGACGATGTCGGCGCCGAGGTCGCCCCGGTAGAGCGCGGCGGTGCCCTGGGCGCCCAACTGGCGGTAGGTGGCGGCGAGCTCGGGGTTGCGGAAGGTGGAGCCGACGGCGGGGAGCTTGCCGCCGGGCAGGAAGAGCTTCGCCGTCGCGGGGAAGTCCTTGAACCGGTCCTGGTTGAGCGCGGTCTGGTCCTGGAAGGTCTGGTCGACGGTGAAGCCCTGCTCGGCGATCCGCCGGGCGGGCTTCAGCGCGTCGTCGAAGGAGCGCTTGCCCCACTGCCGCACGGCCGTCTCCCAGGTCGCCGGGGAGCCGGGCACGCCGATCGACAGCCCGCTGGTGACGGCGTCCGCGAACGCCAGCGGCTTGCCGCCCTCCAGGAAGAGCGTCTCGTCGGCCGTCCGGGAGGCCGTCTCGCGGCCGTCGATGGTGTACACCCGGCCGCTGTCGTGGTCGTAGTAGACGAAGTACCCGCCACCGCCGATGCCGGCCGAGTACGGCTCGGTGACGCCGAGCGCCGCCGCCACGGCGACGGCGGCGTCCACCGCGTTCCCGCCCTTGCGCAGCACCTCGATCCCGGCGGCCGTGGCGTCGGCGTCCACGCTGGCCACCGCGCCGCCCCAGCCCACCGCCTCGGGCACCTTGGGCGGCGGGGCCGCCGCCCCGGCCGGCCCGGCGGCGGAACAGACCAAAGCGGTGGCAAGCAGGAGCGGCGGGGCGATTCGGGCCAGAGCTCTCATCCGGAGGCCTCCTGAGTCGACGTCAACTCCGTTGTTTCACAGGAGGCATGGCCCGGACAACAGGGCACTGCGGCTACCAACGGGTAGTTGACGTGCCGCCGGATCGGCACCCGGGGGCGGGAGATCACATTTCGAATGCGAACAGGTGAAGCCATGAACAAGTGATCATATGGACGGTAGCTTGTGCGGGCACGTCATGGATTCCTCACACGAAGGACGCGTCATCCCCGTGTACCCGGCTCCGCCAGCACCGTTCCCCGCCGCCGCCCACCCGGTCCGACGCCCCTGGTGGCAGCAGCGCGGCGTCCACCTCGCGAGCTTCCTCGTCTTCCCGTTCGCGGCCTTCCTCATCGCCTGGACCTGGCCGAGGCCGCTCTGGCGGAAGCTGCTCAGCAGCGCGGTGGCGGCGTTCTGCTGCCTGGTCTGGATCGGTGCGGTGGCCGACCCGGAGCCGGCCGCGAAGCCGCCCGTCCCGGCGGTCGCGACCACCGGTGCCGGTCCGTCCCCCACCGGGACGCCGACGCCCACCGAGACCCCGACCCCCACCCCGACACCGACCCCCACCCCGACCGAGCCGCCGGCACCGGCCCCGGTGGTGACCGCGCCGCCGGTGGCGGAGGCCCCCGCGCCGGTGACGCCGCCGCCCGCGCCGCACCCGGAGACGCCGGCCCCGGCGGCTCCCACGTCGAAGGCGCCCAAGCCCACCCCGGCGGCCCCCACCACCCGGCCCGCCGACGGCGGAAGCACCGGGACGACCGGCGGGTCCGGCACGGGGACGACCGGCGGGTCCGGCACAGGCGGCTCCTCCACCGGCGGTTCGAGCAGCGGCGGTTCGAGCACCGGCGGGAGCTCCTCCACCGGCGGTTCGGCCACCGGTGGCTCGTCCGCCGGCGGCGGTGCCGGCACCGTCCACCCGGGCTCGTTCTGCTCCCCGGCCGGTGCGACCGGCGTGACCACGGCGGGCACCCCGATGGTCTGCGGCCCGGGCTCGGACGGCCGCAACCGCTGGAAGTCGGCCGGCTGACCGGCCCGGCACCGGAAAGCGGAGTGGGACGTCGGACCGGCCGACTTCCCACTCCGCGGTTCCACCCCGTCGCTCCGGCACCGCCCACCCCGGCACCGCCCGTTACGGCACCGCGCGCTCCACCCGGCGGCGCTTGATGGTGCGGAAGCGGCGGGCGACCTGGCGGGCGAGGTCGGCGGCGCCGACCAGGCCCGCCTCGTTGCCGAGGGCCGCGTGCACGATGGTGGCCTCGGGGCGGAAGCCCCGGCCGGTGAGGGTGCGGCGGAAGGCGGCGCGGGCCGGCGCGAGGAGGAGGTCGCCGGCCTCGGAGACGCCGCCGCCGATCACGAAGCGGCCCGGGTCGAGGGCGGCCGCGAGGTTGGCGATGCCGACGCCGAGCCAGGTGCCGACCTCGTAGAGCAGCTCGGTGGCGGTCGGATCGCCGGCCCGGGCGGCCTCGGTGACCAGCGGGCCGGTGATGCCCTCGACCACGCCGCCGGCCCGGGCCAGCAGCGGCTGGACCACCGGCGACTCCTCGGCGACCAGTTCGCGCGCGTCGCGCACCAGCGCGTTGCCGGAGGAGTACTGCTCCCAGCAGCCCCGGTTGCCGCACGGGCAGCGGTGGCCGCCGGGCACCACCTGCATGTGCCCGAACTCCCCCGCCAGCCCGTACTTGCCCCGGTCGACGTAGCCGTCGCGCACGACGGCGCCGCCGATGCCGGTGCCGAGGGTGAGCATCACCATGAGGTCCTCACCGCGCCCGGCCCCGAACCGCCACTCGGCCCAGGCGGCCGCGTTGGCGTCGTTCTCGACGATCACCGGGAACCGCAGCCGCTCGCTGAGCGCCTGCTGGAGCGGCTCGTTGCGCCAGTTCAGGTGCGGGGCGAAGAGCACCCGGGAGCGCTCGGCGTCGACCCAGCCGGCCGCGCCGATGCCCACCGCGTGGACGTCGTGCCGGTCGGCGAGTTCGAGCACCAGCTCGACGATGACGTCCTCGACGACCCGGGGGCTCTTGCTCTTGTCGGGGGTGTCGGTGCGCAGCTTCTCCAGCACCTTGCCCTCGCCGTCCACCACGCCCGCGACCACCTTGGTGCCGCCGATGTCGACACCGATGGTGGGCAGCCGCAGGATGCTGGCGGGCAGGGCCCGGCGGCGGCGCTCGGCCCGCGGGCCGAGACCGAGCAGGCTGGGCAGGACCGGTGGCCGGGTGGCGGCGTTGGGGCTGGTCACGGCTGCGGGCGCTCCTCAGGGGTGTCGTTGGACTGCGGTCGGGCCAGCTCGTGCGAGAGCTCGGCGAGGTCGGAGCCGCCGGCCATCTCGGTGGTGAGCTGTTCGAGGCCGATCTCCGCCCGCGGGTGGCTGCCGGCCATCCGGCCCCGCTTGAGCAGGGTGAAGTGGTCGCCCACCAGGTAGGCGTGGTGCGGGTTGTGGGTGATCAGCACCACCCCGAGGCCGGCGTCGCGGGCGGCGGTGACGTACTTGAGCACCACGCCGGACTGCTTGACGCCGAGCGCGGCCGTCGGCTCGTCCAGGATCAGCGCCTCGGCGCCGAAGTGGACGGCCCGGGCGATCGCCACGCACTGCCGCTGACCGCCGGAGAGGGTGCCGATCGGGCGGTCGACGTCGTGCAGGTCGATGCCCATCCGGGCGAGCGCCTCCCGGGTGGTGGCGCGCATCCCCTCGGCGTCCAGGCGCAGCCCGCCCCAGCGGCGCAGGCCCCGCTCGGAGCCGAGGAAGAAGTTCCGCCAGACCGGCATCAGCGGGACGACCGCGAGGTCCTGGTAGACGGTGGCGATGCCGCGGTCCAGGGCCTCGCGCGGGGAGCCGAAGCGGACCTCCTCGCCGCCGACGGTGAAGCGGCCCTCGTCGTGCTGGTGCAGCCCGGCGATGATCTTGATCAGGGTGGACTTGCCGGCGCCGTTGTCGCCGAGCACGCAGCTGATCTCGCCGGCCCGCAGGGTCAGCGAGACGTCCTGGAGCGCCCGGACGGTGCCGTACGTCTTGCCGACGCCTTCGAGGGAGAGCAGTTCGGTCATCGTGGTCCCCGTTCGGCGCGGCGCTTGACCCAGGTGTTCAGCAGGGCCGCGAGCAACAGCATCGCGCCCAGGAAGAACTTGAACCAGTCGGGGTTCCACTGGGCGTAGATGATGCCCTTGCTCGCCATGCCGAAGATCAGCGCGCCGAGCGCGGAGCCGACCACCGAGCCGTAGCCGCCGGTGATCAGGCAGCCGCCGATGACGGCCGCCACGATGTAGATCAGCTCGTTGCCGACGCCCTCGCCGGACTGCACGGTGTCGAAGGAGAAGAGCAGGTGCTGGCCGAGCACCCAGGCGCCGAAGCCGACGCCGAGGTAGAGCACGGTCTTGGTCCGGGCGACGGGTACGCCGACCGCCCGGGCCGCGGCCGCGTCGCCGCCGACCGCGAAGATCCAGTTGCCGAAGCGGGTCCGCAGCAGCACCCAGCTGCCGACCAGCAGCAGGCCGAGCCACCACCAGACGGTGGCCTTGATCGTCAGCCCGCCGACGGTGACCTCGGAGGCGAACAGCCAGCGGCAGGCCCCGAAGCCCTCCATGTCACCGATCGGCTTGGTCGAGACGGTGCCGGAGACCAGCTTGGTGATCCCGAGGTTGGCGCCGGTGAGCATCAGGAAGGTGCCCAGGGTGACGATGAAGCTGGGCAGCTTCGTCCGGCTGAGCATCCAGCCGTTGAAGCCGCCGACCGAGAGCGTGACCAGCAGCGAGACCAGCACGCCGACCCAGGTGACGGCGGTGAGCTGGTAGGAGACCATCGACGAGGTCAGCGCGGCGGTGGTGACGAGCACCCCGGCCGACAGGTCGAACTCGCCGCCGATCATCAGCAGCGAGACCGGGACGGCCATGATCCCGATGGTGGAGGCCGCGTACAGCACGGTGCCCAGCGAGGAGACCCGCAGGAACGGTTCGGCGGTGGCGGCGAAGACCAGGAAGACCGCGACGGCGGCGATCAGCGCGCCCAGCTCCGGGCGGGCGAGCAGCCGCCGCAGGGCCGCCGGGCGGTCCTGGACGAGGAGGTCGGTGGTGCTCAACGCGTCCCCCTCGCGACGTACTCGGCGAGGGCGTCGGCGTTGTCGCGGGTGAGGATCTGCGGGCCGGTCAGGACGGGCTTGCCGCCGCCGAGCATGTCCAGGTTGGAGCGGTAGAGCCAGAGCAGGTCGACGCCCTCGTAGCCCTGGAGGTAGGGCTGCTGGTCGACGGCGAAGCCGACGGTGCCGGACTTGAGGCCGGTCACCACCTGCGTGCCCAGGTCGAAGGTGTCGAGCTCGACGGTGCGGCGGGCGTCCTGGATGGCCTGCAGCCCGGTGGCGGCCATCGGGCCGGAGAGGGTGAGCACGGTGTCGATGCCCGGGTCGGCCTGCAGCTTGGCGGAGACCGCGGCCCGGGCGTCGGGCATGTTGACGCCGTCCACGTAGAGCACCTGGAAGGCGCCGCCGGCCTTGGACTGCGCGCCGGAGCAGCGCTGCTCCTGGCCGACGTTGCCCTGCTCGTGGATCACGCAGAGGACGTTCTTGCGCCCCCGCGCGGCGAGCTCGGCACCGGCCGCCTGGCCGGCGGTGGACTCGTCCTGGCCGATGTGGGTCAGCGCGCCGAACCGGGCGGAGTACTCCTGGCCGGAGTTGACGGTGATCACCGGGATGCCGGCGGCCTTGGCCTTGCCGAGCACGTCGGCGAGCGCGTCGCCCTTGGCGAGGGTGACCAGCAGCCCGTCGACCTTCTGGTCGATGGCGGCCTGGACCAGCTGGACCTGGTTCTGGGTCTGGGCGTCGTTGGAGTACAGGAAGGTGATGTTGTCCTTGGCGGCGGCCTGCTCGGCGCCCTTGCGCACGGTGTCCCAGAAGGCGTCACCGGCTCCGGCGTGGGTCACCATGGCGATCTTCCAGCGCGGGGTGGTGACGGCGCTGCCGCCGGCGGCCGCGGCCTGGCTGCGGGCGTGCTCGGCGCGGAGGCCTCCGGTACTGCTGCAGCCGGCCGCTGCGGCCAGCACGGCGAGGACGGCGCAGGCGGACCGGAACCGGCGGGAAGGGCGAAAGCGGGTTGTGCTCATCCCTATAGTCTCGCTGCCCGCCGCACGCGCGATTGCACCGCCTCGCCCGCCGCCCGGGTCCGTCCGGGCGGTATCGTGCCCTCCCGGGGCAATCCTGGGAGTCCGCTGGGTGCACCGTCCGGGCGCGGGCCGTCAGGGTGGCAGACTGGTGCGGGCCCGGAAGAGGGATCAGCGCGTAAACGTGATGTTCCTCTCAGGTTTCCTACAGATTCGGACGGCAACCGATCCCGCGTTCCCGGCCGTCTGATGCCATTGGAGCGCGTTCCGGGCGAGTGGGGCCCCGGACGGCTTTGAACCCGGATACGAGAACTTGATGCAACTGACAGGCACGCCATTCCTCATCTGCACGATCATCCTCGTGCCGATCTCCATCGCGGTGGCCTTGCTGCTCTGGAGCAAGGTGCGCGGACCGAGGCCGGTGCGGATCCTGTCCAGGCTTGCCATGATCGTCTTCTGCCAGATCACCGCCGTGACGACGGTCTTCGTCATGGTCAACAACGCCAACCTGATCTACGGCAACTGGGACGACCTGCTCGGCACCGGCAACCACGTCAGGGCCGTGCCGTCCGTGCCGGTCGAGGCGGGCGGCGGGGCCACCGGCGGGTCCCAGGGCGGCGGGGACGCGGCCAAGCAGCCGCCCAAGGTCCAGCAGCAGTTCCGCAGCGTGGACGACCCGAAGGTGCCGAACGACGTCCAGAAGACCGACCTCAAGGGCCAGCTGTCGGGTGTGGACGGCGAGGTGCTGGTCTGGCTGCCGCCGCAGTACCACGACCCGGCGTTCAAGGACAAGAAGTTCCCGGTCGTCGAGCTGATCCCGGGCTTCCCCGGCTCGTCCTCCACCTGGTACGGCACGCTCAAGGTCTCCGAGCAGCTGAAGCCGCTGATGCAGGAGGGCAAGGTGGCGCCGTTCATCCTGATCTCGCCGCGCACCCTGCTGCTGGGCAACACCACCGACGCCGGCTGCACCGACGTGCCCGGCCGGGTCAACGCCGACACCTGGCTGACCCGCGACGTCCCCCAGATGGTGCTGGACAACTTCCGCGCCGACCCGTCGGCCGACCGCTGGGCGGTCGCCGGCTACTCGGCCGGCGCCCACTGCGCCACCAAGCTGTCGCTGGCCCACCCCAACCGCTACCGGGCCGGCATCAGCCTCTCCGGCTACAACGACCCGGCGGTCGAGAAGGACTCGCTGGTCGGCAAGGACGCCAAGCTGCGCGAGGCGAACAACCCGGTCACCATCGTGAAGACCGCCGCCCAGCCGCCGAAGGTCGCCCTGTACATCAGCGGCAACAAGGGCGACGGCTACGAGGACGGCCAGGCGATCGCGGCCGTCGCGAAGGCGCCGACCACCGTCCAGGTCCAGGAGACCACCGGGCCGCACACCAGCGACGTCTGGAAGAACATGGTGCCGGGCGTCTTCCAGTGGCTCACCTCGATCATCCCCGCCCAGCCGTAGCCGGGCCGCACCGCGCGCAGGGGCCCGCCACGACGCCACCGGCGTCCGTGGCGGGCCCCTGCGCGCGGGCTCAGGCCAGTTCGAGGGCCAGGTAGAAGTCCACGCGGTCCTCCAACCGGGAGAGGTCCCGGCCGGTCAGCTCCTCGATCCGGCCGATCCGGTAGCGCAGCGTGTTGACGTGCACGTGCAGCTGGGCGGCGCAGCGGGTCCACGAGCCGTCCGAGCGCAGGAACGCCTCCAGGGTGCGGACCAGGTCCGCCTGGTGCTCGATGTCGTAGGCGATCACCTTGTCCAGCAGCCGGCTGCGGAACGCCCGGCGGACCTCGTCGGGGACGGCGGCCAGCAGCAGCACGTGCGAGGCCAGCTCCTCCGGGCCGGCCACGCAGACCCGGCCGACCCGGGCGGCGGCGATCCGGCGGGCGTGCCGGGCCTCCTCCAGGGCGCCGCGCAGACCGCCCGCCTCGGGGGCGGGGGCCGAGACGCCGAGGGTGATCCGGCCCTCCGAACCGAGGCCGGCCTCCAGCGGGGCGAGCAGCTCCCGCAGGGTGTCGGCGGGCACCGCGCTGTCCAGCGCGGGCAGCACCACCACCGCGCCGGTGCCCGCGCCGGCGACCAGGGCGCGGTCGGTGGTGCCGTTGAGAGCTTCCTCCAGGATCGCGCGCACCGCGCCCTCGGGCAGGCCGGTGCCCTCGGCGCTGAGCACCAGCCAGGAGCCCTCCGGCGTCGGCGGCTTGGGCTCGGGGCTCTCGTAGCGGGCGGCCATCGCGGTCGAGGCGTACAGGGTGCGGCTGATCTCGCCCGGGTCGGCGTCGCGGTGGAGCAGGGTCAGCACCTCGTCGGCGAGGCGGCGGCGCAGCCGGCGGCCCTCGTCGCGGCGCTGGCGCTCGGCGGCGACCAGCCGGGCCAGGTTCTCGGCGAGCTGCTGGCGCTTGGTGGTCCACTCGGTGACGTCGCCGGCCACCGCGAGCACCCAGTCGGCGAGCGGCGCCTGGGTGTCGGCGACGGCCGGGGCGGGCAGCAGCGAGTAGGAGCCGGTGGCCAGCCGCGCGCGGTGCGGGGGCCGGCGGCGCTGGCGCTGGGCGCCGAGGTGGGCGCGGACGAGCTGGTCGCGGTCCTCGGCGGAGAGCCGGTCGACCGGGCCGGCGATCACCGCGCCGGTGGGGGTGAGCACCCAGCAGTCGAGGTCGAGGTCGCCGCCGAGCAGGTCGAGGACGGCGTCCAGGCCGCCGCCGCCGGCCGCGGAGACCAGCAGGCGGTGCCGGTCGACCAGGGCGGCCAGGTCGGCGGCGCGGTCGGCGGAGACCTGCCGGCCGATGAACTCGGTGACGGTGCCGAAGGCGATGTCGTCGGGTACCGCCAGCAGGGGCATCCGGTGCCGGCGACACGCCTCGACCAGGTCCTCGGGGACGGGCCCGACCTCGGCCTCGCCGGCCGCGAGGGCGACCGCGCCGCCGGCCACGATGGTCCGCACGAAGCGCTCGGAGTCGGCCGGCGCGGTGCGCCAGAGCATGCCGGTGAGCACCAGCTCGCCGCCGTGCAGGTAGCGGCCGGGGTCGTGCAGGTCCGTGGTCATGACGCCGCTGACCTGCCGGTCGAGCTCGTCCTCCGCCGCGAGCAGGCGCAGTCTCGGGGCTCCGGGGGCGAGCAGGTCGCGGACACGCATCCGGGACTCCTAACGGGCTTGGGGTGAGGGTGAGGGGGCCCGAGCGCTCGGTCCGGGGACACAGTGTGCCCGAACATCCGTGCTCGGTGTTACGTCCCAACGGACGCCCGGATCACGGGGCCATAGCTTGGGAATCACGGCCGGATTACGGTCGTAGACAGCGCCCGGAAAACAGCTGGGCTGCGAGATTGTCCTCCTTAGAGGAACGTACAGGATGCCAGGCGGGACCACAGCCGGGGCTTCATGCCATCGGTGACTGCCAGTGGGCCCCGTCACAGCGGTTCACTGGCCACACGCCGCCGGACACATCCCGGTGACCAGGACCCGACGCGGAGGCGACGAAGCGGACAGCGTGGTCCGAACACCGAGTTCCGGGCACTGTGCCCACCCGTCCGGCCGGCAACGACTTGAGGAGACACCCGCATGGAGTTCCTTCGGCCCGCTACCTGGGACGAGGCACTCGCGGCGAAGGCTGAGTACCCGACCGCGCTGCCCATCTCGGGCGGCACGGACGTCATGGTCGAGATGAACTTCGACGTGCACCGGCCATCCGCGATTCTCGACCTGAACCGCATCACCGAGCTCACCGAATGGTCGAACGACGGCGATGTCGTCCGGCTCGGCGCCTCCGTCCCCTACTCCCGGATCATCGACGAGCTGTCCGGGCCGCTGCCCGGCCTCGCGCTGGCGGCCCACACCGTCGGCTCTCCGCAGATCCGCAACCGCGGCGGCGTCGGCGGCAACCTCGGCGGTGCCTCCCCGGCCGGCGACGCGCACCCAGCGCTGCTGGCCGCCGGCCGCGACGTGTTCGTCGAGGCGGACTCCGTGCGCGGCACCCGGATGATCCCGATCGACGAGTTCTACGTCGGTGTGAAGCGCAACAGCCTGGCGGCCGACGAGCTGATCAGGGCCGTGCACATCCCCGTCGCGGACGGGCCGCAGCAGTTCTCGAAGATCGGCACCCGCAACGCCATGGTGATCGCGGTCTGCGCCTTCGGCTTCGCGCTGCACCCGAAGAACGGCACCGTCGGCACCGGGATCGGTTCGGCCGCCCCCACGCCGCGCCGCGCCGTCGAGGCCGAGGAGTACCTGCAGGGCGTGCTCGCCGAGCGCGGCCTCTGGGAGTCGGGCGAGCTGCTCGGCGCCGAGGTGATCCAGCGGTTCGGCGAGCTGGTGAAGGCCGCCGCCTCCCCCATCGACGACGTCCGCGGCACCGCCGACTACCGGCGCCACTCGCTGGCCGTGATGGCCCGCCGCACGCTCACCTGGACGTGGAACGACTACAGCAAGCAGATCAGGAGCGCGGCATGAGGGTCACTTTCACCGCCAACGGCAAGCCGGTCGAGGCCGACGACGTGTGGGAGGGCGAGAGCCTGCTCTACGTGCTGCGCGAGCGGGTCGGCCTCCCGGGCTCGAAGAACGCCTGCGAGCAGGGCGAGTGCGGCTCCTGCACGGTCTACCTGGACGGCGTCCCGGTCTGTTCGTGTCTGGTCGCGGCCGGCCAGGTGCAGGACCGCGAGGTCCGCACCGTCGAGGGCCTGACCGACGAGCAGGGCGAGCTGGGCCTCGTCCAGCAGGCCTTCATCGACGCCGGCGCCGTGCAGTGCGGATTCTGCACGCCCGGTCTGCTGGTGCAGACCGACGCCCTGCTGGCCAAGGACGCCCAGCCGAGCGACAACGACATCCGCGAGGCGCTGTCGGGCAACCTCTGCCGCTGCACCGGCTACGAGAAGATCATGGACGCGGTGCGGCTGGCTTCCGCCCGCACGTGCCAGAAGGCGGCCTCCGAATGAGTACTCGCACCATCCAGGGCCAGAAGAACCTGCAGAACATCAACCAGGCCAGCAAGGACGGCATCGGCGGCTCGCCGCTGCGCCCGGACGGCAACCTGAAGGTCAAGGGCGAGTTCGCCTACTCGTCCGACATGTGGCACGAGGACATGCTCTGGGGTATGGCGCTGCGCTCGCCGCACCCCCGGGCCAACATCCTCTCGGTGGACATCTCCGACGCGCTGAAGGTCCCCGGCGTGTACGCGGTGCTGACCCACGAGGACATCCCCGGCACCAAGTACTACGGCCTGGAGATCCAGGACCAGCCGGCCCTGGCGATCGACAAGGTCCGTTACCACGGCGAGGCGATCGCGCTGGTCGCGGCCGACCACCCGGAGACGGCCCGCCGCGCGGTGAAGAAGATCAAGGTCGAGTACGAGGTGCTCACCCCGATCGTCACCGAGGAGCAGTGCCTCGACCCGGAGACCCACGGCTACGTGCACGAGCCGCACGAGTACAAGTCGCACGGGTACGGCAACATCTGCCACGAGCAGCGGCTGGTCTCCGGCCTCGGGGTGACCGACGAGGTGCGGGCGCTGGCGGACGTCGTCGTCAGCGGCACCTACGAGGTCGGCATGCAGGACCAGGCCTTCCTCGGTCCGGAGTCCGGGCTGGCCGTGCCGGCCGAGGACGGCGGCATCGACCTCTACGTCGCCACCCAGTGGCTGCACGTGGACCGCCAGCAGATGGCCCCCGTGCTGGGCCTGCCGGAGGAGAAGGTCCGCCTCACGCTGGCCGGCGTCGGCGGTGCCTTCGGCGGCCGCGAGGACCTCTCGATGCAGATCCACGCCTCGCTGCTGGCCCAGCACACCGGCAAGCCGGTCAAGATCGTCTACGCCCGCGACGAGTCCTTCTTCGGCCACGTGCACCGCCACCCGGCCAGGATGTTCTACGAGCACGGCGCCACCCGCGACGGCAAGCTGGTCTTCGCCGACTGCCGGATCGTGCTGGACGGCGGCGCGTACGCCTCCGCCTCGCCGGCCGTGGTCGGCAACGCGGCCTCGCTCGGCCACGGGCCGTACGTGATCCCGAACGTCCGGATGCACGCCATCGCGCTGTACAGCAACAACCCGTCCTGCGGGGCGATGCGCGGCTTCGGCGCCGTCCAGGCCGCGTTCGGCTACGAGACCCAGATGGACCGGCTGGCCGCCGAGCTGGGCATGGACCCGGTCGAGCTGCGCCAGCTGAACGCGATGGCCGAAGGCGACTTCATGCCCACCGGCCAGCAGATCGACTCGCCCGCCCCGGTGGCCGAACTGCTGCGCCGGGTCAAGGACATGCCGCTCCCGCCGCCGCTGGACCTGGAGCACCTGGACGTCCGCCAGGTGCCGGGCGCGCTGTCCAACACCTCGCACGGCGAGGGCATCGTGCGCGGCGTCGGCTACTCGGTCGGCATCAAGAACGTCGGCTTCTCCGAGGGCTTCGACGACTACTCCACCGCCCGGGTGCGCCTGGAGGTGATCGGCGGCGAGCCGGTCGCCATGGTGCACACCGCGATGGCCGAGGTCGGCCAGGGCGGCGTCACCGTGCACGCCCAGATCGCGCGCACCGAGCTGGGCGTCGAGCAGGTCACCATCCACCCGGCCAACACCGAGGTCGGCTCCGCCGGTTCGACCTCCGCCTCCCGGCAGACCTACATGACCGGCGGTGCGGTGAAGCTCGCCGCCGAGGCCGTCAAGCAGGCGCTGATCGAGAAGGGCCGCCGGCGCTACGGCTGGACCAGGAACGACCTGTCGCTGGTCGGCGGCAAGGTGGTCTCCCAGTCGGCGGGCGCCCTGGTCTCCATGGTCGACCTGCTCGGGGACGAGGCCATCGACCTCACCCGCGAGCACCACCACCGCCCGACCGTGCCGTTCGACAAGGAGACCGGGCAGGGCTTCGGCCACGTCCAGTACACCTTCTGCGCCAACCGCGCGGTGGTCGACGTGGACGTCGAGCTGGGCCTGGTCAAGGTGGTCGAGCTGACCGCCGTCCAGGACGTCGGCAAGGCGCTCAACCCGCTCTCGGTGGTGGGCCAGATCCAGGGCGGCTGCACCCAGGCGCTCGGCCTGGCCGTGATGGAGGAGATCATCGTCAAGGACGGGAAGGTGCGCAACGCCTCCTTCACCGACTACCTGATCCCCACCATCCTGGACACCCCGCCGATCCCGGTGGAGATCCTCGAACTGCCCGACCCGCACGCCCCGTACGGGCTGCGCGGGGTGGGCGAGGCGCCGACCGTCTCCGCGACGCCGTCGATCGTGGCCGCCATCCGCAACGCCACCGGCCTGGCGCTCAACCGGATCCCCGTCCGGCCCGAGCACCTGACCACCGAGACCCCCGGGGCGCTGTAGCCCCCGGACCTCCCCCCACACCTCCCCGGGGCGGCACCAAGCGAACCTCCTCTCCGAGCGCGAGCGAGGAGAACACCGAGCACGGCCCCGCCGCCCCGGGGCAGTTCCACCCCCCAGCAGTACAGGCACCACACATGCACCAGCCGACACAAAGCGAACGCATCCTCCCGCTGCCTCTCCCACGCCGGGGTTCTGCAGCGGTGCGCACCACCCACCCCCGGCCGTCGGCCGGAGGAACGCACTGCACCGCAGCACTGCCACAGAGTGCGCCCAGTGAGTCGAATCGTCCCCCTGTGCCAACTTCGTTGACTGGCTGTCAGGTCGGCTCGCCCACCCCAACCCCCTTTGACACTTGGGAGTGGACATGACCAGGATCCCCACGGAGCCCGGCACCACTGAAGACAGACCCACCGAGGACGACACCCCCACGTCGGCCTCGGCTACACCGCCGAAGAACGCGCTGGACGCGTACTTCAAGATCACTGCTCGGGGATCGACCTTCGGCAACGAGATCCGCGGCGGCCTCACCACCTTCATGGCGATGGCCTACATCGTGCTGCTCAACCCGATCATCCTCAGCGGCGCCGACGTCAACGGCCTGAAGCTGGACCACGCCCAGCTCACCACCGCGACCGCGCTCGCCGCCGCCGTCACCACGATCCTGATGGGCGTGGTCGGCAACGTCCCCCTCGCGGTCGCCGCGGGCCTCTCCGTCTCCGGCGTGATATCCGCCCTGGTCGTCCCGCACACCACCTGGCCCCAGGCCATGGGCCTCTGCGTGATCTACGGCCTGCTGATCGTGCTGCTGGTGGTCTCCGGCCTCCGCGAGAAGATCATGAACGGCATCCCCCTGCCGCTCAAGCACGCGATCACCATCGGCATCGGCCTCTTCGTCGCGCTGATCGGCCTGGTCAAGGCCGGCTTCGTGCACACCGGCGGCCCCACCCCGCTCGCGCTCGGCCCCTTCGGTGAACTCGCCGGCTGGCCCGTGCTGGTCTTCTGCCTCACCGTACTGACGATCTTCGTCCTGCTGGCCCGCAACGTCCGCGGCGCGATCCTGATCGGCATCGCCGGCGGCACCGTGGTGGCCTTCGTCATCAACGCGGTCGCCGACCTCCCGGCGAAGACCTGGGTCAGCTCCGCTCCGGTGTGGCCGGGCAGCCCGGTCTCCGCCCCCGACTTCGGCCTCTTCGGCCACGTCGACCTGTTCGGGGCCTTCGGCGGCAACGGGCTCGGCGCGATCAGCGCCTCGGTCGCCGTCTTCACCCTGGTCCTGGCCGGCTTCTTCGACGCGATGGCCACCATCATCGGCGTCGGCACCGAGGCCGGCCTGGCCGACAAGCAGGGCCGGATGCCCGGTCTGTCCAAGGCGCTGTTCATCGACGGCGCCGGCGGCGCGGTCGGCGGTCTGGCCGGCGCCTCGGGACAGACCGTGTTCGTCGAGTCGGCCACCGGTGTCGGCGACGGCGCCCGCACCGGCCTCGCCTCGACCGTCACCGGCGGCGTGTTCGCCCTGATGCTGTTCTTCTCGCCGCTCGCGGCGATCGTCCCCACCGAGGTCGCCTCCGCCGCCCTGGTCGTCATCGGCTCGATGATGATGAGCCAGGCCCGGCACATCGACTGGTCCGACCGCGAGGTCGCCATCCCGGCTTTCCTCACCTGCACCCTGATGCCGTTCACCTACAGCATCACCGCCGGTGTCGCCGCGGGCGTCATCTCGTACTCCGTCATCAAGGCCGGCACCGGCAAGTGGCGCGAGCCCGGCCCGCTGATGTGGATCCTGACCGCCGTCTTCGTGGTCTACTTCGCGCTCACCCCGATCAAGTCCTGGTTGGGCGTGCACTAGCAGCACCGCCGCCGTACGGGAATCGTTTCCCGTACGGCGGCACCTCCCGTTCCGTCTTCCGAGGTGTTAAGGAGCTCCCCGACATGCACGACATCGCCGAGCAGCTGCAGGCCTGGCACGCGTCCGGGCGTTCCTTCGCCGTGGCCACGGTGGTCGGGGTCTCCGGCAGCGCACCGCGCGACCCGGGCGCCGCACTGGCCGTCGACGCGGCCGGCGAGGCGATCGGCAGCGTCTCCGGCGGCTGTGTCGAAGGGGCCGTCTACGAGCTCTGCCAGGCCGCCATCGAGTCCGGCGAGCCGGTGCTGGAGCGGTTCGGCTACAGCGACGAGGACGCCTTCGCGGTCGGCCTGACCTGCGGCGGCGTCCTGGACGTCTTCGTCCAGCCGGTCGTCCCCGGCGCCGACGCCGCGCTCGACGCCGGCATCACCTACATCGCCTCGGGCACCCCGGTCGCCCTGGCCCGGGTGATCGAGGGCCCCGGCGCGCTGGTCGGCGCCACCGTCGCCGTCACCGCCGACACCCACCACGGGGCGCTGTCCCCCGCGCCCTCGACCGTGGCGGCGCTGGAGCGCGCCGTGGTCGCCGAGGCCCGGGCCATGCTCGACGCCGGGCGCACCGGCCGGCTGGTCCTCGGCCTGGACGGACGCCCCTGCGACGAGCGGGAGCAGGGCACCGCCACCTTCTTCGTCGAGTCCTACGTCCCCGCGCCGCGGATGATCGTCTTCGGGGCGATCGACTTCGCCGCCGCCGTGGTGCGGATCGGCAAGTTCCTCGGCTACCACGTCACCGTCTGCGACGCCCGCCCGGTCTTCGCCACCGAGCGGCGCTTCCCCGAGGCCGACCAGGTGGTGGTCGACTGGCCGCACCGCTACCTGGACTCCCAGCTCGACCGGATCGACGGGCGGACGGTCCTCTGCGTCCTCACCCACGACGCCAAGTTCGACATCCCGCTGCTGGAGCGGGCGCTGCGGCTGCCGATCGGCTACGTCGGCGCGATGGGCTCGCGCCGCACCCACCGGGACCGCAACACCCGGCTGCGCGAGATCGGCCTGACCGAGGCCGAGATCGGCCGGCTGCGCTCGCCGATCGGCCTGGACCTCGGCGCCCGCACCCCCGAGGAGACCGCCGTCTCGGTCGCCGCCGAGATCGTCGCCCACCGGCGGGGCGGCAGCTGCCTGCCGCTGAGCAGCGGCGACGGGCCGATCCACCACGACCTGGCCCGGGCCGAGGCCACCGAGGACGCGCACTCGCACGCGGCCTGACCGCGCCCCGGGGCCGTCCTTCGGCGCACCACGTGCCTTCAGCGCACCACGTGCTCGACCTCCCGGATCAGCGGCGGTGCGGTCGGGATGCCGACCTCCTGGAGGATCGGCATCAGCACCGCCGCGAAGTGCTCCAAGGCCTCCCGGGACTCCCACACGTCGGTGACGTGCCACCCGCCGTCCGCCGTCGGACCGGCCACGTGCACGACCAGCCCGCGCACCGGCCAGTCCGAGGGCGCGTTCAGCCCGGCGCCGCCGGTCAGCCGGTCCACCGCCTCCTCGTACTGGGCCCGGGTGACGCCGGGGAATTCGAAGGTCGCGATGATCGCCATGGGCTGCTCCCGCCTGGTCGGCTCCGTCGCCTCCCATGCAGCCCCGCCCCCGGCCGCGCGGCCATCCCGGCGCCACCACCCGGGTGACGTTGCGTGGCCACTCCGAGCGCGGGACGCTGGAGTTCAGGACTCGCCCCGAGCCCGGGGAAGGAGCACGGACCATGCGCGCCCTGCTGGAAATCACGATGGACACCGAGACCGCCAACAAGGTGATCGCCGACGGCGCCGTCGCCGAGAAGTTCGACCGGATCATGGACGCCCTCAAGCCCGAGGCCGCCTACTTCTTCGCCCGCGGCGGCCGGCGCAGCCAGATCGTCGTCATCGACATCGCGGACGAGGCGTCGCTGCCCGCCGTCTGCGAGCCGTTCTGGCTGGAGTTCAACGCCGAGGTCGACGTCCACCCCTGCATGAACGTCGAGGAACTGCGCACCGGCCTGGGCCGGCTCGGCCGCTGACCTACTCCGAGAGCGCCAGCCGCACACCGAAGCCGACCACCACCGCACCGGTCACCCGGTCCAGCAGCCGGCGCGCGGCGGGCCGGCTCAGCCAGCCGCGCACCACCCTGGCGAAGCCCACCAGCACCGCCGACCAGAGCAGCCCCTCCAGCACGTGGACGCCGGTCAGTGCCACCCCGGCGGCGAAGTGCGGGGCACCCGCCGGGATGAACTGCGGCAGCACCGCGACGTAGAAGACACCGACCTTGGGGTTGAGCAGGTTGGTGAGCGTCCCGCGCCGCCAGCCGGACCGGAAGCCGCCGTCGGCCGGTGCCTGCTCCGGTTCGGCCCCGCCGCCCCGGTTGCGCAGCATGCCGATCCCCATCCAGACCAGATAGGCCGCCCCGGCCCAGCGCAGGACCTCGTACGCCAGCTGGGAGGCGGTCAGCAGCGCCGTCACCCCGGCCGAGGTGAGGGTGCCCCAGATCAGGGTGCCGGTCTGGATGCCGAGCACCACGCCCCAGGCCTGCCGGCGCTCCCCCAGGGCGGAGGTCCGCAGCACCAGCGCGGTGTCGAGTCCGGGCGTGAGCGTGAGCAGCCCGACCACGAGGGCGAAGGACCACAGGGCAGTCGTCATCTCCATGGGCCCTGATCGTAGGGCCTCGGCCGGCCCGGGCGGGCCGGCCGCCGGGTCACAGCGGCCGTACCCGCTCGGCCACCCACCGCCCCTCCTGCTCGGTCGGGTCGTACTGCACCCGCCGGCCCTCGGTGAGGACCCGGTCGCCCTCGCCGACGATCGAGTCGAAGTAGACGTACAGGGCGGGCCCGTCCTCGTCGGGGGTGATCAGGCCGTAGCCGTGGTTCGCGTGGTAGGACTGCACGGTGCCGGTGGCCATGGGGGTTCCCTCGCTTCCGCTGGGTGATGGACCTCATGGCTACCAAACGCCCGGCCCGGATCGGGAGCGACACTCCCTAGGACCGACCCGACCGGAAGGGGTGGACGCCATGCGGGCCGCACGGGCCATCTCCCTGCTGTTGCTGCTCCAGGCCCGACGGACCATGACCGGGGCCGAGCTGGCCGCCGAGCTGGAGGTGTCCGAGCGCACCGTCCAGCGGGACGTCCTGGCGCTGGCCGAGGCGGGCGTACCGGTCTACGCCGACCGCGGCCGGGCCGGCGGCTACCGACTGCTGGACGGCTACCGCACCCGGCTGACCGGGCTGGACCGGGCCGAGGCGGAGGTGCTGCTGCTCGCCGGGCTGCCGGGCCCGCTGGGTGACATGGGGCTCGACGCCCCGGCGCTGGCCGCCCGGCTGAAGGTGCTGAGCGAACTCGGCGAGGCGCCCGCCAGCGGGGTGCGGCGGTTCCACCTGGACGCGCCCGGCTGGTTCCGCACCGCGCCCGCGCCGCCGCTGCTCGCCGAGGTCTCCCGGGCCGTCTGGGGCGAACGGCTGCTGCGGGCCGGGTACCGGCGCGGCGCGGACACCGTCGAGCGGACGCTGCGCCCGTACGGGCTGGTGCTGAAGGCGGGCGCCTGGTACCTGGTGGCCCGGCCGGACGGCGCGGACGGCGCGGACGGCGCCCGGGTGTACCGGGTGGACCGGCTGGTCACCGCCGAGCCGCTGGACCGGCCGTTCGACCGGGACGAGCGGTTCGACCTCGCCGCGTTCTGGGAGGCCAAGGCCGAGGAGTTCGCCCGCTCGCTGCTGCGGGAGAGCGTCCTGGTCCGGCTCAGTCCGCTCGCGGTCGAGCGGCTCCCGCACCTGCTGGAGCCGCACGCCGCCCGGCTGGCGCTGGCCACCGCCGGGGAGCCGGACGGCGAGGGCTGGGTCACCGTCCGGCTCCCGGTCGAGTCACCGGAGGTGGCCTACGACGAGCTGCTGCGCCTCGGGCCCGAGGCCGAACTGCTCGAACCCCCGGCGCTACGGCGGCGCCTGGCGCAGGCCGCGGCCCGCACCGCCGCGCGCTACGCCGCTCAGCGGTAGCCGGCCGGGTCGAGCGGGCCGCCGGCCGTCTCCGCGTCCACCAGGAAGCTCCAGGCGTCCGGGCGGCTGCCGTCCAGGTCGGTGAAGCCGTACTCCTTCGCCAGCGCGCCGCTGGAGAGCGAGGTGCCGTTGAAGCGCGCCACCCCGGGGTCGCAGGCCAGCGCCACCACGGCGCGGCCGACGTAGCCGGGCGACTCCGAGATGCCGAAGTCCGGCTGCTGCCCGGTGGCGTCGCGCCAGGTCTCCTCGGTCACGCCGAAGTGCTCCAGCATCATCTCGGAGCGCAGCCAGCCGGGGGTGAGCGCGACCGCCGTCGCACCGCGCGGGCCCAGCTCGTGGCCCAGCGCGAAGGCCATCCGCAGCACCGAGGACTTGGCGAGGTCGTAGAACAGGGAGTTCCGGTAGCGGGTGGCGTTGTAGTCGGCGGTGCCGTCGGTCATCTCCACCACCAGCCCGCCCGGGCGGCGCAGCAGCAGCGGCAGCAGGTGGTGGTTGGTGATCGCGTGCGTCTCGACGGCCAGGCGCAGCAGCCGCAGTCCGTTGTCCAGGTCGTGCTCCCAGACCGGGCGCTCCCACTCGAAGAGGTTCTCGCCGCCCCAGATGTCGTTCACCAGGAGGTCGAGACCGCCCTGCTCGGCCTCGACCCGCTCCGCCACGGCCGCCACCTCGGCGGGCACGAGGTGGTCCGCCCGTACCGCGATCCCCCGCCCGCCGGCCGCGGTGACCAGCGCCGCCGTCTCCTCCAGGGTCTCGGACCGCCCGTACTCCGACCGGTGCCCCTCGGCACTGCGCCCCGTCGCGTAGACCGTCGCCCCGGCGGCCCCCAGCTGCACCGCGATCCCCCGCCCGGCCCCCCGGGTCGCCCCGGCGACCAGTGCGACCTTGCCCTTGAGCGGCTGTGTCATGTCGTGCCCTTCCGTGGTGCCTGCTTCGACACCACCGATGCTGCCGTGGAATCCCGACACCTGCTGTCGGGATTCCCGAAAGGAGGATCCTCGGGCCGGCCCCGGCCGTCGCGCTGTCCTGCCCGAGATCACTGTTGACACCCTGGATGCGGCGCGAGCCGTCCGGGCTCGTCATCGCGGTCTCGGTCTGGACCTCGCGGATGCTGTCACTGTCGCCCTGGCCGCGGAGTACCGCACCAACGCGATCCTGACCCTCGATCAACGCGACTTCCGCGCGGTCCGGCCTCTGACCATGCACAAGTCGTTCAAGATCCTGCCCCACGACATGTGAGCCGACGCCCGTGGCCCTGCGGTCCTCGTACCGAAGCGTCGAGGATCGCAGGGCCACGGGCCGCTGCCTCAGGTCACGTTGAGGCGGGCCGCCAGGCGCAGCAGGCCCGGGGAGAGGCGGCTCAGGAAGCGGGCGGCCTTCGCCTCGGGGGTGACCGGGACGACCGGCTTGCCGGTGCGGACGGCGTGCAGGATCGCGGCGGCGACCTTCTCGGGCGGGAAGCCGCGGCGGGCGTAGAGCCTGGCGGCGCGGGCCTGCTTGGCGGCCTGCTGGTCGGCGGTGGTGGCGGAGAAGGTGGAGGTGCGGGTGATGTTGGTGTTGACGATGCCGGGGCAGATGGTGGAGACGCCGATGCCGTGCCCGGCGAGTTCGGCGCGCAGGCAGTCGGAGAGCATGAAGACGGCGGCCTTGCTGGTGGCGTAGGCGGTGAGCGCCTTGGACGGCAGGTAGGCGGCGGCCGAGGCGAGGTTGACGATGTGCCCGCCCTCGCCGCGGTCGGCCATCAGCGTGCCGAAGGCCCGGCAGCCGTGGATCACGCCCCAGAGGTTGACGTCCAGGACGCGCTGCCACTCCTTCTCGGTGGTCTCCAGGAACGTCCCGGAGTGGCCGATGCCGGCGTTGTTGACCACCACGTCGGGCACGCCGTGCGCGGTGGCGACCGTCTCGGCGAAGGCGTCGACGGCGGCGCCGTCGCTGACGTCGACGCGGTAGGCGTGCGCCTGCGGGCCGATCAGGGAGGCGAGTTCGGCGGTGCGCCGGGCCGCGTCGAGGTCGAGGTCGCAGACCACCACCCGGGCGCCGTCCTCGGCGAAGGCCAGCGCGGTGGCCCGGCCGATGCCGCTGCCGCCGCCGGTGACGACGACGAGCGGGCCGGCGGCGGCCCGGTCCGGGGCCTGCCCGGCGTCGACGCCGGCGGTGAACTCGCGGACCATCCCGGCCACGGCGGTTCCCTTCTCCAGGAGGGCGGACCAGTGGGTGGCGTGCAGGGAGCGGCGGGTCAGCTTCGGCACCCAGCGCTCCAGCCCCTCGGAGAGGTACTCGCCGACGTAGTGGTCCCGGGTGAGGGTGATCAGCTGGACCGGCACCTCGGTGGGCCGCTCGCGCGGGTTGCGCAGGGTGGGGCGCATGTTGGCCCGGTAGAGCTCGATGCCGCGCACCGCGTCGCGCCGCAGGGTGGGCTGCGGGTGGCCGGGGCGCGGGGTGACGCTCTCCAGGTCCCGCAGCACCCGGGGCCAGGCGCGGGCCAGGCCGAGCCGCCAGAGACCGGGGGCGAGGAAGGGCAGGTGGAAGGCGGTGATGTACCAGGAGTGCGCGCCCTGCGCGAGCAGTTGCTTGAGGTGGCGCGGGGTGGGGCGGCGGTAGCGCTCGCGCATCCAGTACCCGATGTGGTCCAAGCAGGGGCCGGACATGGTGGTGTAGGAGGCGATCCGCTGCTCGGCGCCGGGCGCGGTGACGGCCTCCCAGGACTGCAGCGAGCCCCAGTCGTGGGCGACCAGGTGCACCGGGCGGTCGGGGCTGACCGCGTCGGCCACCGCGAAGAGGTCGGCGGCCAGGTGTTCCAGCCGGTAGCCCTCGCGCGAGACGGGCACCCCGGACTCGCCGGCGCCGCGCACGTCGTAGCGGACCACGTGGTGGTCGCGGGCGAGGTCGGCGGCGATGTCGTCCCAGACCACGTGGGTGTCCGGGTAGCCGTGCACCAGCAGGACGGTCGGCGCGTCGGGGTCGCCGTCCTCGAAGACGGCGAGCGGCAGCCCGCCGGAGTGGACGGTCCGGCGGCGGGTGGTCGTCATCGGGTCGCCTCCTGGGCGGTCGCCTCGGTGTGGGCCGCGGTCCAGCGCCGGACGTGCGGCAGGTCGTCGTCGAGCCAGTGGGCGTCGTCCTCGGTGACCACCAGCAGCTCCTCGAACTTGATGCCCACCGAGCGGAAACCGATGTGCGGCTCCACCGCCCACAGGCCCGGGGTCGGCGCGTGCCGGGACGCCCGGCCGTCCGCCCAGAGCGGGGACCGGCCCTGCAGGCGCTCGCCGATCAGCTCGCGGCCGAGCGTCTGGAGTGTACGCACCCCGAAGCCGAAGAGGTTCACGCCGGCCGGACCGCGGCTGGTCGTCCGGGTGACCTGGTGGCCGATCACCCGGCCCGGGTAGACCCGGTGGCGGTTGTCGTAGCCGTGCGCGGCGATCTGGGCGTCCACCGCCGCGTACACCTCGTCGAGCGGCCGGCGGGCGCGGACCTCGGTGAGGATCAGCTCGCGGTAGACCTGGAGGTCGGCGGCGAGCCGGTCCCAGACCGGGTTCTCGCCGACCTTGCCGCCGTAGCCGATGTCGGCGGTGTAGCCGTCCACGATCGGCGCGCAGTCCAGCACGTAGGGCATGCCCTCGGCCAGCCGGCGGTTGCCGGCGAAGAACTGCAGCGGGGTGTGGAAGTGCCGGAAGGCGGTGCGGTCGCCGAACCAGGCGAAGGGGACGTGGAAGAAGTCCTGCACGCCGGCGGCGACCAGGCTCCGGCGCAGCCGGGCGGTGGCCTGCCGCTCGGTGACGCCCGGTTCGATCCAGGCGGCGACCTCCTCGGCGCAGTGGTAGGCGAGTTGCTGGACCTCGCGGAAGCGGTCGAGGTCATGGTCGGTGTACGGGAAGACGGGGGTGCGGGGCACGGCGGGGCTCCTCTGCTAGGGCGCGTCTTGTGCATCAGGTCGGACGGGGCAGCGGCGTCCGGGTGCGTGCATCGCAAGGCGGAGGCCGGGGGAGAGTCCGTGCGGTGGGGGCACCTCCCGGCCGGAGGCTGGGGGCGTGCGTGCCCGGACGCCGCTGCCCCGGGCTGATCCACATGACACGCCCTAGAGGTCCAGGACGAGGGTCTCGCCCTCGGCGGCCCGGGAGACGCAGGGCAGCAGGGCGCCGGCGGCGCGCTGCTCGGGGGTGAGGCGGCGGTCGCGGTGGTCGGCGGTGCCGGCCAGCAGCCGGACCTCGCAGGTGCCGCAGAAGCCCTGGTGGCAGGAGTACGGCAGGTCGGGCCGCGCCTCCCGGAGCACGTCCAGGGCCGAGCGGTCGGCGGGGACGTCCAGGGCCGGGCCGTCCGCGCCGAGGCGGACGGCGAACGGCTCGCCGTCGGTGATCGGGGCGGCGCCGAACCGTTCGAAGTGCAGGGCCCCGGCCGGCGATCCGTCCAGCGCCCGCTGGACGGCGGCCAGCATCGGGGCCGGGCCGCAGCAGTAGACGGCGGCGCCGCGCGGGGCGTACGCCAGCAGCTCGGCTCCGGTGGGCACGCCGTGCTCGTCGTCGGTGCGCAGGTGCACCCGGTGCGGGTCGAGGGCCCGCAGCGCCTCCGCGTAGGGGAGGGTGTCGGCGCTGCGGCCGACGTGGACGAGGTGCCAGTCCAGGCCGTGGCGCCGGGCCTCGTGGACCATCGGCAGCAGCGGGGTGATCCCGATGCCGCCGGCCAGCAGCAGGACGGCCGGCTCGGCGCAGAAGGCGAAGCCGTTGCGCGGGCGGCGGGCGGTGAGGCGGGCGCCGGGGTGCAGCTCGGCGTGGACCTCGACCGACCCGCCGCCGCCCCCGGGCAGCCGGCGGACGGCGATCCGGTAGGCGGTGCGGTCGGCCGGGTCCCCGCAGAGCGAGTAGTGGCGCTCGCGGCCCGAGGGCAACGCGAGGCGCAGGTGCGCGCCGGGCTGCCAGGGCGGGAGCGCTCCCCCGGAGGGGTCGCCGAGCAGCAGCTCGACCACGTCGGTGGCGATCACCCGGCGGGCGGTGACGACGAGTTGCAGCGGCGGGGTGGGGCGGCCGAGCGGGCGCCGGGGGTTGCGGCGCAGCAGCGGACCGCCCAGGGCGGGGCTGTAGCGGTCGCCGAAGGCGGTGAGGCGCCGCATGAACCGGTCCGCGTGGGGGCGGCCGTAGAGGTCCGGGGGCGGGTTGTGCAGGTCCATCCGGGCGACTCTCCTGGCGTCAGTGGGCGGCGGCGCGGGCGGCCGGGGAGGTGGCGAGGTAACCGAGGGCCTGGCTGGACGAGCCCTCCTGGGTGGGGTGGTAGCCGGGCCGCAGGTAGCGCAGGCCGGAGCGGAGCGAACGGACCGGGTCGGGCAGCAGGCCGCGCTTGGCGAGCCGGTGCGCCTCGCGCCAGCTGGGGCGGAGCCGGCCGTCCAGGGTGGGGTCGGCGGCCAGCAGGAAGCGGGCCCCGCGCACCCAGAGGTGGACCAGCAGCGGCCCGGAGACGGCCATGCCGCGGACCCGGCGGCCGTAGCCGGGGTCGAGGTGGACCATCAGGTCGTAGGCGACGCTGCGGTGCTCGACCTCCTCGGCGCCGTGCCAGCGCAGCAGGTCCAGCATCGTCGGGTCGGCCTTCGCCCGGTCCAGGCCCGGGGAGTTGAGCGCCCAGTTGCCCAGGAAGGCGGTGAAGTGCTCGATCGCGGCGACGAAGGCGACCCGCTCGATGATGTTCTCGCGCTGCCGCACGGGCGGCAGGCCGGGCTTCTCCCCGAGGACGCGCTGGAACAGCCAGGTGATCTGGCGGACGTAGGGGCGCGGGTCGAGGCCCTGGGCGAGCAGGTGGTCCAGCACCTCCTGGTGGGCCTCGGCGTGGATGGCCTCCTGGCCGATGAAGCCCAGGACCTCCTCGCGCAGTTGGTCGTCCCGGATCAGCGGCAGCGCGTCCTTGAACACCTTGACGAACCAGCGCTCGCCCTCCGGGAGCAGGAGGTGCAGGACGTTGATGACGTGGGTGGCCATCGGCTCGTCCGGGATCCAGTGCAGCGGCAGCCCGGCCCAGTCGAAGCGGACGTCCCGGGGCTCCAGGACGAGGCTGTCGTGGACCCGGGCGGCGGGGGCGGCGACGGCGGGAACGGGTGTGGTGGTGCGGGGCATGGAGGCCCTCCTGACCTGGGGGCGGGGTGGCTCGGCTCGCGCGGCTCCAGGCAACTTACTCGCGGGTAGAGCCTGCTACAAGGGGTTCGGCACCTCTTATCGACATCGTGTCTAATAGGTGATGTGCACCGGGCGGCGGCCCGGGAAACGCGAAAGCCCCGCCGAATCCGACGGGGCTTGCGGGCGCGGCCGAGCGCGGCCGGTCAGGGCGGGTCACGGCCGGCCAGGACGGCGCGCGGCCGGTCAGACCGGCTCACGACCGGCCGGGACGGCGCACGGCCGGGACCGCGGGGTCAGACCGCCATCGCGAGCATCAGCGGCGCCGCCCGGGCGGCCAGCAGCTCGGCGGCCGCCTTGAGCCGGTGCACGTTGCCGACCGGCATCGAGGTGGCCAGGCAGCCGACCGTGCTCCCCGCCGTCACCGGCACGGCGGCGCAGACGGTGCCGAGCGCGTACTCCTGGATGTCCAGCACCGGCACGGTGGCCGGCTGGCGCTCCAGACGGTGCATCAACTGGTCGGCGTCGACGACCGTCCGCGAGGTGAGCCGGGCGACCGGGTGGCGGGAGAGGTGGTCCCGGCGGGCGTCGTGGTCGAGCTGGCTGAGCAGGCACTTGCCGATCGCGCTGGCGTGCGCGGTGGCCCGGAAGTCCACCCACTCCTGCACGGCCGGCGCGTGCTCGCCGGCGGCCACCGCCTCCACCGACAACTCGCCGTCGTGGTAGCGGGTGAAGTACACCGCCGCGCCCAACTCGTCCCGCAGCTCGGCGAGCTTGCGGTCCAGCCGGGCCCGCACCAGCTGCTCCCGGTTGCGCTGCCCGAGCAGCGCGAAGGTGCCGCCGAGCACCCAACCACCGTCCTGGCACTGGAGGTAGCCCTCGATCTCCAGGATCTCGGCGAGCCGGCGGACGGTCGGCAGGCCCAGGGACGTCTCCCGGGCGAGGGAGACCAGGGTGGCACCGCCGGGGTGCCGGTCGACGGCCTCCAGCAGTCTGAGGGCGTGCTGCAGGGAGGTGAACGGACCGGGCACGCCCTGGTCCAGCGTGGCGTGGCGACCCGGGGCTGGTGTCGACATGTCGTCCCCTTCCGATGTCCCCCACGGAGTTACCCGCGGGTGTTCTCCAGCCTAACCACCCCGGGGCCCCGGCAGTTGCCGCTCCGCGGATATTCGTGCAGGTACGGTAAAAGAACTTGACCGGCACGGGTACGGGGTGATGGGCGCGGACAGCACAACGGCCCCTCCCCCACTGCCCTGGGGGGAGAGGCTCGGTGTGCGGCCGCCGGGGTGCGGGCCCCGGCGGCCGGTGAGGGTGGTTCGGAAGGGGACGGTGGGTCAGCCCTCGTCGCCGGCGCGGAGCTTGGCGACGGCGGCCTCCAGGCGGGCGCCGTACTCCTCGTCGGCCGCGTGGAAGTGGGCGAGGTTCTTCTCGACGATGTCGTCGCGCGAGACCTGCGCCAGGAAGCCGGCGATGTTGTCGATCAGGCGGGTCTTCTCGCCGGCCGACATCAGCCGGTAGAGCTCGCCGGCCTGGAAGAAGTCGTCGTCCTTGGTGTGGGCCGGCGTGGTGTAGGTGCCGGTGTGGCCGTTGACCGCGACCGGCGCGGCGAGCGCGCTGTCGGTCTGGGCCGGGCCGTCGTACGAGTTGGGCTCGTAGTTCTTGCCGCGGCCGGACTTGTTGACGGCGGCGAAGCCGTCACGGCCGTAGTTGTTCGCCTCGGTCGCCCGGGGGGCGTTGACGGCGAGCAGGGTGTGGTTGACGCCGAGGCGGTAGCGCTGGGCGTCCGCGTAGGCGAACAGGCGGCCCTGGAGCATCTTGTCCGGGGACGGGCCGATGCCGGGCACGAAGTTGTTGGGCGAGAACGCGGACTGCTCGACGTCGGCGAAGACGTTCTCCGGGTTCCGGTTCAGCACCAGGCGGCCGACCTTGACCAGCGGGTAGTCGGCGTGCGGCCACACCTTGGTGAGGTCGAAGGGGTTGAAGCGGTAGTCCGCGGCCTCGGCGACCGGCATCAGCTGGACGTAGAGCGTCCAGCTCGGGAACACGCCGCGCTCGATGGCCTGGTGCAGGTCGCGCTGGTGGCTGTCGGCGTCGGCGCCGAGCACCTCGGCGGACTGGCCGCCGTCCAGCGAGCGGATGCCCTGGTTGGTCTTGAAGTGGTACTTCACCCAGAAGGCGTCGCCCTGCTCGTTGACCCACTGGTAGGTGTGCGAGCCGTAGCCGTTCATGTGGCGGTAGGAGGCCGGGATGCCGCGGTCGCCGAAGAGCCAGGTGATCTGGTGGGTGGAGGCCGGCGAGTGGGCCCAGAAGTCCCAGACGTTGTCGGCCTCCTGGACGCCCGTGAACGGGTCGCGCTTCTGCGAGTGGATGAAGTCCGGGAACTTGATCGGGTCCTTGATGAAGAACACCGGGGTGTTGTTCCCGACGAGGTCGTAGTTGCCCTCCTCGGTGTAGAACTTCAGCGCGAAGCCGCGCGGGTCGCGCACCGCGTCGCTGGAGCCCAGGTTGCCCGCCACGGTGGAGAAGCGCAGGAACAGCTCGGTGCGCTTGCCGACCTCGGAGAGGAAGGCGGCCCGGGTGTACTGCGAGACCTCGTCGGTGACCTCGAAGTAGCCGTAGGCGCCGGAGCCCCGGGCGTGCACGACGCGCTCCGGGATGCGCTCGCGGTTGAACCGGGCCAGCTTCTCCAGGAGCTGCTGGTCCTGGATGAGCAGCGGGCCGTACTCGCCGGCCGAGGCCGAGTTCTGGTTGTCGGCGACGGGCGCGCCGGACTCCGTGGTCAGGATCTTGGACATGGAGGGTCCTTCAGGGTCGATAAGGCGTGCGTGGAGAGAGGGGTGACGGCGGTTCAGATGCCGAGCAGGCGCCAGACGGCCGAGCGGCGGCGGGAGGAGTGCTCGCCGTCCGGTCCGTCGCCCGGCCGCAGCGCGGCGACGGCGGCGGTGGCCGCGGCCCGGTCCGCCAGCGGGCGGGCGGCGGTGAGCGCGGCGGCCTCCTCGCCGGTGAGACCGGCCTCGGTGAGCGCGGCGACGGCCTCGGCGGCCGGGACGGCGTCGAACCAGCGCAGTGCGAGGGCCGCGCGGCCGGCCTCGGTCAGGCGGCCGGTGAGGCGCAGGCGGGCGAGGCCGCCGTCCGGGTGGACGTTGATCCGCACATGGGTCACCGGGCGGCCGACGTCGAGCCGGAAGCGGTGCCGGGTGTCGGGCTGGAGGCGGGTGCGGGGCAGGATCTCGAACCAGCCGTCACGGTCGGCGCCGGGATCTCCGCCGGCCGAGGCGTCGTAGCCGGCCAGGTCGGCCCAGCCGGGGGCGTTGGCGACGAAGTGGGTGGTATCCACCTCGGCGGCCAGGACCTCGCCGCCCCCGGCCAGGGCGATCTGCACCCAGTCGTTGGCCTTGTCGCGCCGACGCCGGGTCTCCCAGCCCTCGCCCATGACGGAGGCGCGACCGGGAGCGTTCAGGTTGTGCGGGGAGGAGAAGTAGCGGTCGGACGCCGCCTCGGCCACGCCGCCGTACTCCTGGGCGGCCAGGTCGAAGGTGAGGCCGTCCAGCTCGCGCGGGTCGGGCAGCACCTCGCCGTGCACCCGCAGCCGGGCGACCCCGCCGTCCGGGAAGATGTTGAGGCGCACGTGGGTGAAGCGGGTGTCGTTGCGTATCGCGAACTCGTGCGCGGTGTTGCCCTGGAGCGGGGTGCGCGGCAGCAGTTCGACCCACTCGGCCGCCGCGAGCTCGGCCGGCGACGGGTGCCCGGGGACGGCGGCGGCCTCGACCGAGGCGCTCTCCGGGTAGTTGCCGGTGAAGTGCGCGGTGTCGACGATCAGACCGCGGATCACGCCGCCGACGCCGAGCCGGACGACCGCCCAGTCGTGGTCCTCGTCCGTGGGGTGCGGCTGGTCGGCGCCGACGCCGCGGCGGCGCCTGGACTCCCAGCCGTCCATGATCTGGCCCTTGTGGCCGAAGGTGTGCGCACGGAACTCGGCGGGCTTGGCGACCAGCAGGTTCTCCGCGTCCGCGAAGGTGTCCTCGTTGGTGGCGACGACGCCCGCGCCGAGCAGCCGCGACGCCAGGTCGACCAGCTCGGTGAACGGGGCGCTCGGGGTGTTGACGGTGCTCACTGGGTCTCCTGGTGACGCGTGATCAGGCGGCCGAAGGGCTCGGCGGCGGTGTCGACCACCCGGCCGCGCAGCCAGGTGGTGCGGACGGCGCCGGTCAGCGTGCGGCCCGCGTAGGGGGTGACGGGGTTGCGGTGGTGCAGCTCGGCGGCGTGCACCGCGAACGCGCCGTCGGGGTCGAAGGCGACCAGGTCGGCGTCGTGGCCGACCGCGATGGCGCCCTTGGTGCCGGTGAGGCCGACCAGGGCGGCCGGGCCGCTCGCCATCCAGCGGACCACGTCGGACAGGGTGTGGCCGCGGCGGCGGGCTTCCGTCCAGATCGCCGGCAGGCCGAGCTGGAGGGAGGCGATGCCGCCCCAGGCGGCCGCGAAGTCGCCGCTGCCGCCGAACTCGGGCAGCAGCTTGAGGTCCGGGGTGGAGGGCGAGTGGTCCGAGACGACCGCGATGAACTCCCCGGCGGCCAGGGCCGCCCAGAGCGCGTCGCGGTTGGCCTCGTCGCGGATCGGCGGACAGCACTTGAACGCGGTGTCGCCGTCCGGCACCTCCTCGGCCGCCAGGGTGAGGTAGTGCGGGCAGGTCTCGGCGGTCACCCGGACGCCGTCCGCGCGGGCCTGGCGCAGCAGCGGCAGCACCGCGGCGGAGGAGACGTGCAGGATGTGGACCCGGGCGCCGGTGCGCCGGGCGGTGTCGAGCAGCCGGGCGACGGCCGCGGTCTCGGCGCCGTCGGGGCGGGAGGCGAGGAAGTCGCGGTAGTGCACGCCGGGTTGCTGGGGGGCCGCGGCGAGCACGGCCGGGTCCTCGGCGTGGATGATCGCCAGCGCGCCGATCCGGGCCTGCTCGGCCAGCGCGGCCTCCAGGTCGGCCTGCTCGACGTGCGGGAACTCGTCCACCCCGGACGGGGCCAGGAAGCTCTTGAAGCCGAACACGCCCGCGCGGTGCAGTGGTTCGAGGTCCGGGACGTTGCCGGGGACGGCGCCGCCCCAGAAGCCGAGGTCGACCCAGGCCTGGCCCTCGGCGGTCTTCCGCTTGGCCTCCAGGCCGTCCACCGTGGTGGTGGGCGGGATCGAGTTGAGCGGCATGTCGATGATCGTGGTGACGCCGCCGGCGGCCGCGGCCCGGGTGGCGGTGGCGAAGCCCTCCCACTCGGTCCGGCCGGGCTCGTTGACGTGCACGTGGGTGTCGACCAGACCGGGGAGCAGGGCGGTGTCGCCGAGGTCGGTCACCGGCCGGTCGCCGGCCGGGAGCGTGCCGTGCTCGGCGATCCGCTCGATCGTCCCGTTCCGGATCAGCACGTCGGCGGGACGCTCGCCGTCCGGCAGGACGACCCGGCGGGAGCGGATCACCACCTCGCTGAAGGACGCCTCGCTGGGGGGCATGGGGGACCTCCGAAACCTGGGTACGAGTGGGGTGTGCCGAAGGAATGCCCGGAGCCTAGGGCCGCCTTCAACAAAACGTCAATGTAGGAAGATACGAGAGCCGGACGGCCGCTCAGCCGCTCAGCAGCGCGGCCGCGAGCCGCTCCCCCGCGACCTCGGCCAGCTCCGCCGCCCGGGTCATGCTGTCCCCCGGCTGTTCGGCCAGGTCGGTGAGCGCGTAGGCGGCGGCGAAGCCGGCCGCCCGCCACTCGCGCTCCGACAGCTCCAGCCGTCCGGCCACAGCGGCCACCCGAACCCCCGCCCGGGTGGCCGCCGCGGCAACTCCGGCGGGCGCCTTGCCGTGGAGCGTCTGAGCGTCCAGGCAGCCCTCGCCGGTCACGACGAGGCGTGCCCCACGCACGGCCTCGTCGAAACCCAGCAGTTCGAGCATCAACTCGATGCCGGGTCGCATGGTGGCGCCGAGCAGGGCGAGGGCGGCGAAGCCCACCCCGCCCGCGGCCCCGGCGCCGGGGGCCTCCCGGTAGTCCCGGCCGACGGCCGCGCCGACCACGTCGGCGAAGCGGGCCAGCCCCTCCTCCAGGACGACCAGGTCGTCGCCGTCGGCGCCCTTCTGCGGCCCGTAGACGGCGGTCGCGCCGCGCGGGCCGAGCAGCGGGTTGTCCACGTCGCAGGCCACCACGACCTCGACGCCGGTGAGCACGTCCGCCACCGGTCCGAGGTCGATCCGGGCCAGCTTGCGCAGCGCCCCGCCGCCGGGCGGCAGCTCGCCGCCGTCGGCGTCCTGCAGGCCGACGCCGAGCGCCTGGACCATGCCCGCGCCGCCGTCGGTGCAGGCGCTGCCGCCGAGGCCGAGCACGATCCGCTTGGCCCCCAGGCCCACCGCCCGGCCGATCAGCTGGCCGACCCCGTAGGAGCCGGCCGCGAGCGGGGCGGTCCGGCCGCCGGGGAGCCTGGCCAGCCCGGAGGACTGCGCCAGCTCGACCACGGCGGTGTCGCCCCGGACGGCGAGCGCGGCGTCCACCGGCAGACCGGTGGGGCCGGCCACCTTGGCCGGGATCCGGGTGAACCCGGCCGCCAGCGCGGCGGCCAGGGTGCCCTCGCCGCCGTCGGCGACGGGCAGTTCGCGGATCTCGACACCGGGTGCGGCACGGCGGATGCCGGCGGCGATCCGGGCGGCGACCTCGGCGCCCTCCAGGGTGCCCTTGAACTTGTCGGGAGCTACGACCACATGGCCCTGGGTGGGGGTGGCGGGCATGGTGCGGGCCTCACTTCCGGACGGTTCTGGCGCTGGTTCGTCAAGCATGTGCCCCGTGGGGCCGGGGTGCGGCCCCCTCCCCGCCGTTCCCCTCGTCCCGCTTCCGACGTACGAGAGGCTCCCCTCGGCGAGGGAGGGGGCCGGGCGGCGCGTCGGCACGACCGAAGTGCCCCCGACAGGGAGTGCGCGCCGCCGTTTGGTCGATCGGCAGGAGGCGGATGAGCCCCGGCCCGCCTGCCGATCGGGTCTGGCCTCCTGGTGGCGCGGGCACGACCGGATAGGTACACGCCACCAGGAGGAGTCAGTGGTACCGCGAGATCTAGACCTCGCGGCCGGAGAGCCGCTCGACGCCGCGCAGCAGCGCCGAGTGGTCCAGCGAACCGTCGCCGTTGGCACGGGCGGAGGCGACCAGCTGGGCGACCACGGCGCCGACCGGCAGCGCGGCGCCCACGGCGCGGGCCGCGTCGGTGACGATGCCCATGTCCTTGTGGTGCAGGTCGATCCGGAAGCCCGGCGCGAACTCGCGGTTCAGCATGTTCGCCTTCTTGCGGTTCAGCACGGTGGAGCCGGCCAGGCCGCCACCGAGCACGTCCAGCGCCGCGGCGAGGTCGACACCGGCGTTCTCCAGGAACACCACGGCCTCGGCCAGCACCTGGATGTTGACGGCGACGATCAGCTGGTTGGCGGCCTTGACGGTCTGGCCGGCGCCGGCCGGGCCGACGTGGACGACCGTGGTGCCCAGCACGTCGAACAGCGGCTTGGCCTCGGCGAAG
Source organism: Kitasatospora sp. NPDC003701 (assembly GCF_053587085.1). Classification (NCBI taxonomy): domain Bacteria; kingdom Bacillati; phylum Actinomycetota; class Actinomycetes; order Kitasatosporales; family Streptomycetaceae; genus Kitasatospora; species Kitasatospora sp. NPDC003701. Next base: position 147,560 of record NZ_JBSFNM010000006.1, on the reverse strand, counting down.
TCCTCGGCCGCGCCACCGACCATGATCGACAGCACCGCCTCGACGGCGCCGGCCTCGCCACCGGAGACCGGGGCGTCCAGGGTACGGACGCCCTTCTCCTTGGCGGCGGCCTCCACCTTGATCGAGGTCTGCGGGGTGATGCTCGACATGTCGATGACGAGCGTGCCGGGCTGCACGTTCTCCAGCACACCGCCCTCGCCCAGGACGGCCTGCTCGACGTGCGGGTCGGCCGGGACCATGGTGATGACGACCTCGGCGTCCTTCACCGCGTCCGCGATGCTGCTCGCACCGTGGCCGCCGGCCGCGACCAGGGCGTCGATCTGCGGCTGGGTGAGGTTGTAGCCGGTGACGTGGTGGCCGGCCTTGACGAGGTTGGCGGCCATCGGGCTGCCCATGATGCCGAGGCCGATGAAGGCGATCTTGCGGCTCATCGCGTCGTTCCTTTGTACGTGGAGGGGTGGGGTCGGGGGCTACTTCGCGGCGCGGTGCTCGCGCGGCAGCCACTCGAAGGCGTCGGCGCCGACTCCGCCGGCCGGGCGGTACTCCAGGCCGATCCGGCCGGTGTAGCCGGCGGCGGTCAGCCGGGCGAAGAGGTCCTCGAAGTCCAGCTCGCCGGTGCCGGGCTCGTTGCGGCCGGGGGTGTCGGCGATCTGGACGTGGCCGAAGCGGTCGGCGTAGGTGTCGATGACGGCCGCCAGGTCCTCGCCGTTGCGGGCCAGGTGGTAGAGGTCGCAGAGGAACTTCGCGTTGCCCAGGCCGGTCGCGGCGTTGACCTTGTCGACGACCTCGACCGCGGCGGCGGCGGAGACCAGCGGGTAGTCCGGGGACTCCGGCTTGTTCAGCGCCTCGATCAGCAGGACCGCGCCGATCTCGTGGGCGGCCTTCGCGGCGACGACGAGGTTCTCCAGCGCGAGCGCGTCCTGCTCGGCCGGGTCCACGCCCTCGATCCGGTTGCCGTAGAGCGCGTTGAGCGCCGTGGTGCCGAGCGAGGCGGCCAGCCCGGCCGCGACCGGGACGTTGGCGCGGAAGCGCTCCTTCTCGGCCGGGACCGAAACGGTGCCGCGGGCGCCCTTGGTGAGGTCGTCCAGGAAGTTGAGGCCGGTGAGCTGCACGCCGGCGTCGCCGAAGGCCTTGCGGAGCGCGTCCTGCTCGGCCTCGGACGGGGCGTGCTCCTCGCCGAACGGCCACCACAGCTCGGCGGCGGTGAAGCCGGCGGCGGCAGCGGCGGCCGGGCGCTCCAGGAGCGGGAGCTCACCGAACAGGATCGACAGGTTGACGGTGAAGCTGTGCGCGGCGGCGGCAGTCACGTCAATCACCTCACATCTCTCTTCCGTCTGTCCGCAACTTCCACGATCCGGAAGAGCGATTCTGCTTGGTGGAAGCATGTCCGGCCCGTCGAGCGAGTGTCAAGAGCGCCGCAACAATTTGTTGAAGAGGCCGAAACCGACCCCCCGCCCGGCGGCCGCCCTGTTCGATCGACCAGCCTCCGACCGTCCGATGACCGGGCGCACCCCCGCTCGCTACAGTGAGCAGGTGCGATTGATGGTGGAGTTCACGACAGAACCGTTCGAACTGGACACGTTCCCGGAGCACGCCGTGGCGGCCCGGAAGGTGGTCGACGAGGCCGGCCTGGCCGTCGCGGTCGGCCCCTTCGGAACCGGCGCGGAGGGCGAGGCCGACCAGGTCCTGGCCGCCGTGACCAAGCTGCTCCGGGAGACCCTGGACGCCGGCGCGACCCGGATCTCGGTCCAGGTCAGCGTGCTCGGCGAGGGGGGCGGTACGCCGTGACCGAGCACGTGGACCACCCGCTCGCCGCGGCCGTGAAGCCACTGCTGGACGCCGTCGGCGCGACGCCCGTACCACTGGCGGAGGCGAAGGCCGAGGACGTCCTGCTGGAGTGGGAGGGCGTCCCGGCCCTGGCCGTCCGGCTGCCGCACCTGAGCAGTGCGCTGGACCGGCTGCTGGCCGAGATGACCCGCCAGTTCGACGGCCGCCCGCTGGCCGAGCTGGACCGCTGGGAGAAGCAGCGCGTGGTCGCCCTGCTGGAGGAGCGGGGCGCCTTCACCGTCCGCCACGGGGTGGAGACGGTCGCCTCGGCGCTCGGCGTGAGCCGCTTCACCGTGTACAACTACCTCAACCGCCAGGACGGTACGAAGTCCGGCTGAGCCTGCGACACCCCGGTCCCGCCGAGGCGGCCGACCGGGTGTGCCCCGCCGGCCCGGCCAGTCTTCACCAGCCCCCGGCGGGGCACACTTGTCTCATCGCACACGAAACGGCCCGGCAACCGGGGGCGGTTCAAAACGTAACCACCAACCGTTCAACAAAGTGTTGACGGCCCGGTTGGGTGGATCTAGCTTGTGCGGGTGGCACCACTCTTCAGGAGGTCCACCCGTGACCAACCACCCCCACACCCTTGACGCCCTGGCGGCGGCCGACGCCGCCGAGCTGCGAGGGATCCTGCTGGAGGTCTGCTCCAGCCCCACCTGGGCCGACGCCGTGGCGTCGGCCCGGCCCTGGTCCGACCGCACGGCCCTGCTCGACGCCAACGCGTCGGCCATGGCCGCACTGACGGTCGCCGACCTGCACGACGCGATGGCCGGCCACGCCCGGATCGGCACGCCCAAGGCGGGCGACGCCACCTCCGAGCGCGAACAGGCCGGCATCCGGGGAGTGGGCACCGCACTCCTCGACGAGCTGCACGAGGCCAACGCCGCCTACGAGGCCAAGTTCGGCCACGTGTTCCTGATCTGCGCCACCGGCCGCACCGCGGACACCATGCTCGCCGCCCTGCGGGAGCGCTACCCCAACGACACCGCCGCCGAGGCGGAGATCGTCCGGGGCGAGCTGCGCAAGATCAACGACATTCGGATCAACCGCCTGCTCAACGAGAACTGACGTCTCGTCACGTAGGTTCGACGCATCGTCACACCTGCCATCAGTAAGGTCACTTCACCCATGACTGGCATCTCCACCCACGTGCTCGACACCAGCCTCGGCCGCCCGGCCGAGGGTGTCCCGGTCGAGCTCGCACTGCACACCGAGGGTGGCTGGAAGGTGCTCGGCACCTCCGCCACGGACTCCGACGGCCGGGCCAAGGACCTGCCGGCCGCGGAGGCGGGCTCGGTCGTCCGGCTGCTCTTCGACACCACCGCGTACTACGCGCGCACGTCGCAGGAGCCGCCGTTCTTCCCCGAGGTCTCGATCGTCTTCACGGTCGCGCCCGCGCAGCACCACTACCACGTGCCGCTGCTGCTGAACCCGTTCGGATACTCGGTCTACCGCGGAAGCTAGACCGCTTGATTGATTGGGAGCCTGTCATGGCCCACGTGCTCGGTCAGAACCAGTACGGCAAGGCGGAGAACCGCATCGTCCGCGTCTACCGTGACAGCACCCGTCACGAGATCAAGGACCTGAACGTCTCGGTCGCCCTCTCCGGCGACCTCGACGACGTCCACCTCACCGGCTCGAACGCCAACTGCCTGCCCACCGACACCACCAAGAACACCGTCTTCGCCTTCGCGAAGGAGTACGGGATCGAGTCCGCGGAGCAGTTCGGCATCACGCTGGCACGCCACTTCGTGGACAACAACGAGCCGATCCACCGCGCCCGGATCCGGATCGAGGAGTACACCTGGGACCGGATCCGGACGCCGGACAACTCGGCCCGCTTCATCGGCTCCGAGGAGGTCGGCCACTCCTTCGTCCGCCAGGGCCAGGAGACCAGGACCAGCGAGATCGTCTACGACGGCGAGACCGTGCAGGTCATCTCGGGCCTCAAGGACCTCGTGGTGATGAACTCCACCAACTCCGAGTTCTGGGGCTACATCAAGGACAAGTACACCACCCTCCAGGAGGCCTACGACCGCATCCTCGCCACCCAGGTGACGGCGCGCTGGAAGTACGGCTTCGACGGCCGGGACGGCGAGGCCCAGCCCAACTGGAACCGCTCCTACACCCATGTGAAGCGGCACCTCCTGGAGGCGTTCGCCGAGACCTACTCCTACTCGCTGCAGCAGACCCTGCACTCGATGGGCACCCGGGTCCTGAACAACCGCGCCGAGGTGGACGAGGTACGCCTGGAGCTGCCCAACAAGCACCACTTCCTGGTCGACCTGGAGCCGTTCGGCCTCAAGAACGACAACGAGGTCTACTACGCCGCCGACCGGATGTACGGCCTGATCGAGGGCACCGTGCACCGCGAGGGCGTCGTCCCGGTGATCCCGCTCGCCTGACCCGCCCCCACCCATGAACCCCGCCCGGCATCACCGCACCCTCCGGCCTCCCACGGCCGGCTGGTGCCGGACGGTCCGCAGTACCCGCAACTCCTGCACCAGAAGTTTCTCCACCCCCCACCCACCGGAGATCGTGCCCGCCTCGCGGCGGCCGGCCCGGGGTGCTGGAGAAGCGTCCCGAGGGATCCTTGCTCCGCCGTCCCGCCCTCGGGGGATCTCCAGCGCCGCGGGCGCGCCGAGAGCCAGGGCACAAGAGGGGCTCGACATGGCACTCCGTTCCACCCGCACCACAGACGGCGGTTCCACCCCTGACAGACCCCCCGGTCCGGACGGTGTGTCAACCAACCTCCCCGACACCCCTTCCGGGCCGGGAGTCCACCCCGTGGACGAGCTGCTGCCGCCGGTGAAACTGATCTCCACCGGTCTGCAGCACGTCGCCGCGATGTACGCGGGAGTCGTTGCTCCCCCTCTCATCGTCGGCGCCGGCGTGGGGCTCTCCCCCACCGAGCTCGCCCTGCTCATATCGGCCAGCCTGTTCACCGCCGGACTGGCCACCCTCCTGCAGACCCTCGGCATCTGGAAGATCGGCGCGCGGCTGCCGTTCGTGAACGGCGTCTCGTTCGCGGGCGTCGCGCCCATGATCGCCATCGCCAAGGAGCACGGACCGAAGGACGCCCTCCCGGTGATCTTCGGAGCGGTGATCGTCGCGGGGCTCCTGTGCTTCCTCGCGGCGCCGTACTTCTGCAAGCTGATCAGGTTCTTCCCGCCGGTCGTCCAGGGCACCGTGATCACCCTCATCGGGGTGTCCCTGCTGCCGGTGGCGGTGAACTGGGCGCGCGGCGGCTCGCCGGGCGCCCCCGGGTACGGCTCCATGCGGGCCATCGGCCTCGCCGCGATCACCCTCCTCGCGGTGGTGCTCTGCAACCGGCTGCTGCGCGGCTTCTGGCAACAGCTCTCCCTGCTCGTCGGGCTGGCGATCGGCACCCTGCTCGCCTTCCCGCTGGGCCTCGCCGACTTCGGCGCGGTACAGGACGCGAAGGTCTTCGCGCTCCCCTCCCCGTTCCACTTCGGCGCCCCCGTGTTCGACGCGGCCGCGATCGTCTCGCTCTGCATCGTCATGGTGGTCTCGATGACCGAGTCCACCGCCGACATGCTGGCGCTCGGGAAGATCGTCGACCGCGAGGCCGACGAACCCACGCTCGCCGCCGGCCTGCGGGCGGACGGGCTGGCCACCGCGCTGAGCCCGGTCTTCAACGGCTTCGCCGCCAGCGCCTTCGCCCAGAACATCGGGCTGGTGGCGCTGACGAAGATCCGCAGCCGCTTCGTGGTCGCGGCCGGCGGAGGCATCCTGATCCTGCTCGGGCTCTTCCCGGTGCTCGGGTCGGTCGTCTCCCTGGTGCCGCAGCCCGTCCTCGGCGGTGCCGGGATCGTGCTCTTCGGCACGGTCGCGGCGAGCGGCATCCGCACCCTCGCGGAGGCCGGCATGGAGTCCAGCTCGAACACCATCCTGGTGTCGGTCGCCCTCGGCGTCGGCATCATCCCGATCGCGGTGCCGACCTTCTACGACGCGTTCCCGGAGGCCGTCCGCACCCTGCTGCACTCCGGGATCTCGGCCGGCAGCGTGATGGCCGTCCTGCTCAACCTGCTCTTCCACCACGTCGGGGTAGCCCGCCGGTCGCCGGCCGACGGGACACCCGCCACGACGGTGCCGACGGCGACACCGTCCTGACCGGTTGACGGGGGGCGCGTGCCGCTCATCGCGCGCCCTTCGTCAACCCTCCCCCCATAGGAGTAACACCATGGCAGTCCAGCCCCCGCCCGCCGACCAGCGGATCGTGATCGAGAACGTCGCGATCGCGACGGTCGACGCCAACGACACCGAGTACGCCCGCGGCCACGTGGTCGTCCTCGGCAACAGGATCGAGTCGGTCGGCGACGGCCCCGCCCCGCAGTGGCTGGACAACGTGGTGCGCCGGATCAACGGCGAGGGCCACCTCGTCACCCCCGGACTGGTCAACACCCACCACCACTTCTACCAGTGGATCACCCGCGGCCTCGCCCAGGACAACATCCTCTTCGACTGGCTGGTCGCCCTCTACCCGACCTGGGCCCGGATCGACGACAAGCTGGTGCACGCCGCCGCCCAGGGCTCGGCCGCCGCGCTGCTCAAGTCCGGCTGCACCACCGCCGCGGACCACCACTACGTCTTCCCGAAGGACGGCGGCGACATCCTCGGCGCCGAGATCGAGGCCGTCCAGGAGCTCGGTATGCGCTTCACCGCGCTGCGCGGCTCGATGGACCGCAGCAAGAAGGACGGCGGCCTGCCGCCGGACCACGCGGTCGAGAACACCGAGGAGATCCTGATCGCCTCCGAGGCGGCCGTGGACCGGTACCACGACTCCTCCTCCGACTCGATGCTGCAGATCGCCATCGCGCCCTGCTCGCCCTTCTCGGTCTCCACCGAGCTGATGCGCGAGGCCGCGCTGCTGGCCCGCCGCAAGGGCGTCCGGCTGCACACCCACGGCTCCGAGACCGCCGAGGAGGAGGCGTTCTGCAAGGAGCTGTTCGGCATGGGCCCGACCGACTACTTCGAGTCGGTGGGCTGGCTGGGCGAGGACGTCTGGATGGCGCACTGCGTCCACATGAACGACTCCGACATCGCCAAGTTCGCCGAGACCGGCACCGGTGTCGCGCACTGCCCGTCCTCCAACGCCCGTCTGGCCGCCGGCATCGCCCGGGTGCCCGACATGCTGAAGGCCGGCGTCCCGGTCGGCCTCGGCGTGGACGGCACCGCCTCCAACGAGTCCGGCGAGCTGGGCACCGAGCTGCGCAACGCGCTGCTGATCAACCGCCTGCACGGCTACCCGACCGCGCTCACCGGCCGCCAGGCGCTGCGCCTGGGCACGATGGGCGGCGCCCGGGTGCTCGGCCGGCAGAACGAGATCGGCTCGATCGAGGTCGGCAAGCTGGCCGACCTCGCCCTGTGGAAGATCGACGGCATCATGCACTCCTCGATCGCCGACCCGATCGCCGCCCTCACCCTCGGCGCCCTGCCCCCGCTGGCCGCCCTCTTCGTCAACGGCAACGCCGTCGTCGAGAAGGGGCAGCTGACCACGGTGAACGAGGACCGGATCGCCCAGGCCTGCGCCCGCGCCGCCAAGGAGCTCGCCGCCCGCCCCGTGTAACCCCTGAACTCCGGGCCGCCCAGGGACGGTGCGTCACCCGGACTCCGCGAGCCGCCTCCAACCGGGCGGCGAGCGGACCGCAGCCCCGGACCCACGGCGAGGGTCCGGGGCTGTGGCGTGCCCGGCGGCCCGCTCCCACCCCCGTGGGGCGCGGGCCGCACGATCAACGGGCGACCGCCGCCGGCTCCGCCCCCCGGGTCGCGGCCGGGAGCGCGGCGCCCGCGAGCACGAAGACGCCCGCCAGGACCGCCCAGCCGGCCCGGCCGTGATCGACCACGGTCAGGCCGACCACCAACGGGCCGATCACGTGAGCCGCCGCCTGGCCGCTCATGAACACCCCCTGGTACTCGCCGTGGGCCCGCGGATCGGCCAGGTCCAGACTCAGCGTCCAGCCGCCGGCGGAGGTGAGCAGCTCACCCAGGCTGTGCACCAGCGCCCCGGCCAGGATCGCCCCCGCCGCCAGGGTGGCCGAACCGCGCGCGGCCGCCGCGTAGAGCAGACAGCCCGCCGCCAGCAGCAGAGCGCCCCGGGCACAGGCCCGGGCCGCGGACGCGACGTCGGCCACACCGCGGCTGGCGCGGACCTGGAACACCACCACCAGAAGGCAGTTGACCACGTTGACGGCGGCGACGGCCGCCGCCGGAGCGTCCGTCGCGAGCACGATCCACAGCGGGATCCCCACCGTGAGCACCGCGAACTGGAGCTCCAGCACCGCGTGCAGCGCGGTGATCACCAGGTAGCGGCGGTCACGCAGCGCCGTGCGCCGCCGGCCGGAGCCCGCCGGGCCGCCCTCCTGACGGGTCGTCACCTCTGCGGTCGGCAGGCCGGCCAGCAGCGCCGTCGCGCCCAGGAAGCTCAGGGCGTCCAGGACCATCACGACGACGTACCCGGCGTAGCTGTCGGACTGCAGCGCCAGCGCCGCACCACTGGACCCGATCACCAGCCCCGCGTTCATCACCGAGCGCAGCAACGCCCGCGAACGCACCTGGCTCTCGGCCGGCAGCATCCGGGCGATCAGCGCGCTGCGCACCGCCGCCGCGCCGCGTTCCAGCACCGTCGCCACGCAGGCCAGCGCCACGAAGGCGGCGAACGAGTGCACGAACGCGTAGCCGACGACGGCGACCGCCTCCAGCGGCCCGACCACCGTCAGCAGCCGCCGGGCGCCCACCCGGTCGGCGAGCCGGCCCATCGGCACCCCGGCGAACACCCCGCAGACACCGGCCATGCTCAGCCCGAGCGCCACCCCGCCGGGCGTCAGGCCGACGGAACGGGTCAGGAACAGCACGCTGACCGTCACGAACAGGCCGTTGCCGACGGTGTTCACCAGGCTCATCAGGGCGAGCCTGCGCAGCAGTGGGTCGGCCGGCAGCAGCCGGCGAACGCCCGAGGGGGGCACCGCGGTGGAAGTCATGGCAGATAGGACAGCGGGCTTCCCGGAGCGGCGGAACTCATTTACCGTTACGGTCAATGTTCGAGTTCCGTTTGGGCGTCGACGACCTCGCCGCCACCTGGTTCGGCTACTCCGCCCTGCAGGAGACGGTGTTGAGCATGCGCGCCCGCCGCTCGCCGGGCCGCTACCCGGAACAGCAACCGTGGATCGCCGGCTGGCAGGAGCGCTACGAGACGCTGGACACCGAGCTGTTGGAGTCGATGATCGCGCCGGTCGGCTTCGTGCCGGACTTCCTCACGCCACGGCCCGCCGGGCCGCGCCCGGACTTCGCGGCCGAGCTGGCGCGACTGGCGGCCACCCCGGCGGAGGTGGTGCGGGCCGACGTGCTGGAGGCGTACCGGGGCGGCGGGACGGCGAGCCCGCTGCCGCCGGTACTGGCCGCGCTGATCGACGACCCGGCGGCGCTGACCGCCCGGGTGGCCGAGGCGCTGGACGCGTACTGGACGCGCTGCCTCTCCCCCGCCTGGTGGCCGCGGGCCCGGTCGGTGCTGGAGGCGGACATCGCCCACCGGGGCCGGATGCTCTCGGAGCGCGGGGCGGAGGGACTCTTCGCCGACCTCGACGACCGGCTGACCTGGCACGCCGGGGTGCTGCGCCTCGTCGACCCGCACCCCGCCGTGAAGGCGGTGGGCACCACGGTGGACGTCGCCGGGCGGGGGCTGGTGCTGATCCCGACGCTGTTCGGGCTCGGCGCGCAGACCGACGTCACCCAGGCCGGGCCGCCGCTGGTCTGCTACCCGGCGCGGGGCAAGGCGACGATGGCGGAGGGGCTGGGCCCGCAGCGGCCGGAGCGGGCGGGCGGAGCCCTGGAGGGGCTGATCGGAGCGCCGCGGGCCCGGCTGCTGGCGATGCTGACCGTCCCGGCGAGCACCACGGAGCTGGCCCAGCGGCTCGGGGTCACACCGGGCGCGGTCAGCCGCCACCTGGGCGCGCTCGCCTCGGCGGGCCTGCTGGACCGCACCCGGCACGGCCACCGCGTGCTGTACCGGCGCAGCCGGCTCGGCGACGCGCTGGCCGCGGGCGGGGACGGGTGACGGTGACGGGTTACGGGTGACGGCCGCCGCCCCCGGCGTCCGCCGGATGTTCGCCGCCCCCGGGCGGGCTCAGGCCGTGCGGCCGAGGGTGGCGAGGTAGGCGCGCCAGCCGCCGTACCCGGTGATCTCGCGGTGGACGCCGCGCTCGGCCTCGCCCCGGGCGAGGAGCATCGAGAGGCAGGCGGAGCCGTCGGCGAGCTCGATCACACCGAGCTCCAGCTCGCGCGGCTCCCCGGGGAGGATGACGTCGCGCAGGTGTTCCAGGGTGATGTCGTACAGCTCGCCCTCGATCGCGGTGTCGACGGCCGGGTCGGCGAGCAGACCCGGGCAGACGTCGCCGATCGAGAAGAAGCGGTAGCCCGGCGCGGTGCGGACGGGGCCGACCAGCGCGTCGGCGACCGAGGCGTGGAAGGGGCCGCCGACCATCGCCTGGCCGTTGAAGAAGATGTGTGCCACGGGGGTTCCTCCGGACATGACCGTTCCGTACGGCGACGGGGAGGACAGGTGGATTCGTCGCCGTACGGAACGGAGCAAAGGGGCGCGGTCACTGCTACAAGCCGGCAGGCGGCAGCGGATGCGCGCGCGGATAGATTGGGCTCAGCCCAGCAGGGGCAGCGCGGGAAGGGTCAGGAAGTCCGCGAACTCCTCGGCCAGGGCGACCTGTTCGAAGAGCTTGGCGGCCTCGCGCCAGCGCCCACCGGCGTAGACGTCGTCGCCCAGCTCGGCCCGGAGCCCGGCGAGCTCCTCGGCCACCAGGCGGCGCACCAGCTCGGCGGTCGCCTTCTCCCCGGTGTCGGAGAGCACCACGCCGTTGTGGATCCACTGCCAGATCTGCGAGCGGGAGATCTCGGCGGTGGCGGCGTCCTCCATCATGTTGAAGATGGCGACGGCACCGAGGCCGCGCAGCCACGCCTCGATGTAGCGGACGCCGACCTGGACGGCGTTGTGCAGGCCCGCGTGGGTGCAGTGGCCGCCGGCGCCGGCGATGTCGAGCAGCTGCGCGGCGGTGACGGGCTCGGCCGGGCCGGGGTTCCCCTTCTGGTGCGGGCGCTCGCCGAGGACGGCGTCGAAGGAGGCGCGGGCGACCAGGACGAGGTCCGGGTGGGCGACCCAGGAGCCGTCGAAGCCGTTGCCGGCCTCGCGGTCCTTGTCGGCCTTGACCTTCTCCAGGGCGGCGGTGTTGACCTCGGGGTCGCGGCGGCTGGGGATGAACGCGGCCATGCCGCCGATGGCGTGCGCGCCGCGCCGGTGGCAGGTCTGCACCAGCAACCGGGTGTAGGCGGCCATGAACGGGGAGGCCATGGTGACGGTGTTGCGGTCCGGCAGGATGTAGTGCTCGCCGGCGTCGCGGAAGTTCTTGACGATCGAGAACAGGTAGTCCCAGCGGCCCGCGTTGAGCCCGGCCGCGTGGTCGCGCAGCTCGTAGAGGATCTCCTCCATCTCGAACGCGGCGGTGATGGTCTCGATCAGCACGGTGGCGCGGACGGTGCCGTGCGGGATGCCGAGCGCGGCCTGGGCGTGCGTGAAGACGTCGTTCCAGAGCCGGGCCTCCAGGTGGCTCTCGGTCTTCGGGAGGTAGAAGTAGGGGCCGGAGTTCGGGTCCTCGGCGCCGCGGGCGAGCAGCCGCGCCGCGTTGTGGAAGAAGTAGAGGCCGAAGTCGAGGAAGGCCCCGGCGACCGGCTTGCCGTCGACCAGCAGGTGGTTCTCGTCCAGGTGCCAGCCGCGCGGGCGGACCACGACGGTGGCCAGCTCGGCGGCGGGCCTGAGGGTGTAGGCCTTGCCGGCCGAGGAGGTGAAGTCGATCCGGCCCTCGAAGGCGTCGATCAGGTTGATCTGGCCGCCGACCACGTTCTCCCAGGTCGGCGAGGTGGCGTCCTCGAAGTCCGCGAGCCAGACCCGGGCGCCGGAGTTGAGCGCGTTGATGACCATCTTGCGGTCGGTGGGGCCGGTGATCTCGACCCGGCGGTCCTGGAGGGCGCGGGGGGCCTCGGCCACCGTCCAGTCGGCCTCGCGCACCGCGGCCGTCTCGGGGAGGAAGTCCAGGGTGCCGGTCCGCGCGATCTCGGCCCGGCGGGTCTTGCGGCGCACCAGGAGCTCCTGCCGGCGGTCCTCGAAAGCGCGGTGGAGGCCGACGACGAAGGCGACCGCCTCCGGAGTGAGCACCTCCTCGGCCCGATGGACTCGCGGACCGGCGACAGTGACGACCGGAGCGGCGGGGGAGGCGCCGGCGGGTCCCTGATCTGTAGCCATGAGCAGGACACTCCTAAGACGGTTGAGCATGGCGAAGGCAGTTCCGGTGGGAACTTCCTTGATCTGAACCGATCTGAACCCCACCTGTCGGAGGGTTCGATTCTGTAAGGTGGAGACTAGTTTCCGCGATACAGAATTTCAACGGTTTGTTGAGGTGATCGCTGGGACTCTACTCCTCCCCCGACAGCGAAGGGAACGCCGGTGGTTGCGACCCCCGACACAGCATCGACGACGGGTGCGGACCGCGCGAGCGGCGGTGTGCAGTCCGTCGAGCGCGCCTTCCTGCTGCTGGAGGCGCTGGCCGACTCCGGCGGCGTGGCGACGCTCAGCGAGCTCTCCACCTCCTCCGGGCTGCCGATGCCCACCATCCACCGCCTGGTTCGTACCCTCGTGCAGCAGGGCTATGTCCGCCAGGACACCGCACGCCGCTACACGCTGGGCCCGCGGCTGATCCGGCTCGGCGAGACGGCCGGGCGGCTGCTCGGCAGCTGGGCCCGCCCCTACCTGGCCGAACTGATGGAGGCCACCGGCGAGACGGCCAACCTGGCCGTGCTGGAGGGCGGCGAGGTGGTGTACGTCGGGCAGGTGCAGTCGCGGCGCTCGATGCGGATGTTCACCGAGGTCGGCCGCCGGGTGCAGCCGCACTGCACGGGCGTCGGCAAGGCCCTGCTGGCCCAGCTGCCGGAGGAGGAGGCGCGGGCGGTGCTCGGCCCCAACCCGCTGCCGGCGCACACCTCGTACACCGTGACCGATCCGCAGGAGCTGTTGCTCCAATTGGCGGAGGCGCGCGAGCGCGGCTACGTGGTGGACGACCAGGAGCAGGAGATCGGGGTGCGCTGCATCGCGCTCGCCGTACCGGGCGCGCCGACCCCGACCGCGCTCTCGGTCTCCGGCCCGGAGGCCCGGATCCGGGCGCTGGAGGAGCAGGCGGGCGCGGCCTCCCTCGTCCCCGTGATGCACGAGATCGCGGCCCGGCTGGGGCAGGTCCTCGCCCCCTGACGCAGCATCACCGGTGTTCTCCGTGGCCGGAGGTCGGCGCCGTCGGCCTCCGGTACTCGTGTTCGCCCGTTCGAGCGGCCCGAGGGCGGGTTGCCCCGGCGGCGGCGGACGGGTCGGTCACGCTGGGTCGGGACGCCCCCCGACGGTGCGGGGCGCACGGACGCAGAGAGCAGGGTGAGCGCGATGTCGCGCAGCGGGTCGATGAGAAGGTCCCTCGGGAGGTCCCTGACGGTGGGGACCGCGCTGGTGGCGCTGGCCGCCGGGCCGGCGTGGGCCACCACCTGTCCGGTGGCCGAGCGGGACCCGGCCGCCGGGGCCATGGCGCCGCCGCCGGCCGCGGCACCGGCACCGTCCGACTCCGACCTCCAGGTGGTCCGGATCGACCCGGACCCCGCCGCGCCCGGCGGCACCACCACGGTGCACGCCTTCGTCAGCAACCTCGGCCCGGACCGGACGGCCTCCTCGTTCACCGTGGTGGTCACCCTGCCGGAGGGGGTGACGGCCGAGGGGCCGTTCTTCCCGGAGAACTGCTACGAGTTCCAGAACGGCCACCGGGTGCGCTGCACCTTCCCGGCCGGGCTGGCGAAGTTCCGGAGCGCCACGGCACTGATCCCGGTCCGGCTCGCCCCCGAGGTCCCCCTCGGCAAACTGAGTGGCGGCTACGTCGCGGTGCGCAGCGACGACGACCGGAACGAGACGAACAACAGGCAGCCGTTCGAGATCCCGGTGGTGGAGACCACCGAGGGCTGAGCCGTACCGACCCGGGCCGTACGGTCCAGGGCCGGAGTGCCCCTGGACCGTACGGCCCGGGTCGTTCGGTGCCGGCCGTCAGCGGTAGACGCGGACGTAGTCCGCGGCGAAGGTGATCGGAGCCGTGCCCTGGGGCGCCGGGTGGTACTGCCCCGCGCTCAGGGACAGGTTGAGGATCAGGTACGCCGACCAGTTGGCGCCGACGCCCTTGCCGTCCGCGAAGACCTTCACCCCGTTGATGTACCAGTCGACCGAGTTGGCGCCGTACTGGGTGCCGACGGTGACCCACTGGTCGTGGGCGATCGCCTTCGCGTCGGTGACGTACTTGTGGTCCGCGTTGACGTGGTTGGTCAGCTCCAGCAGGTTGGCGTTGTCCGAGTGGTACTCGAACGTGTCGATCTCGCCGTGGTTGCCGCTGGTGCCGTTCCACGTCCACAGCGCCGGCCAGGCGCCGGTGCCGGCCGGGAGCTTGACCCGGGTCTCGACGTAGTCGCCGGTCTTCACCTTGAAGCCCTCGCCGGAGTACTCCGTGGTGAGCAGCCCGGTGTCCCAGGCCTGCTTGCCGTTCTCCAGCGTGTGGCTGCTCGGCCTGGCGGTGAAGGTGGCGGCGCCGCCGGAGACGGCGACGTTGTTCTTGTTCAGCCAGTCGAGCTTGTTGTCGTTGGGGTTGTGGTCGCCGTAGTGGTACGAGCTGCTCTTGTCGGCGGTCCAGCGCGAGCCGAGGGCGAGGTTGTCGAACTCGTCGGACCAGGTCAGCGACTTCCCGGCGACCGGGGCACCGGTCGCGGGGGTCGACGGCGCGGGGGTCGACGGGGTGGCGGTCGGGGTGGGCTTGGGGGTGGCGGTCGCGGTCGGCGTCGGGCTCGGGGTGGCCGTGGCGCCGGAGACCACGAGCTGGCGCGAGGGCAGGTTGTGCCAGGCGCCGCCGAGGTCCTGCCAGAAGCCGAACTGGGTGTACGTCCCGGCGGGCAGGGTGCGGGCGCCGGTGGTGACCGACAGGCCGGTGGGGCAGATCTGCGCGTTGGAGGCGCTGCCGGGGAAGTCGAGGTTGCGCCCGGCCGCGTCGCGGACGCCCACGCCGACGGTCTTGGCGGTGAAGCAGGCCGAGGAGTGGACGGTCAGCGCGGCCGTGGTGGCCTTGCCCGCGACCATGGTGGCCGGGGCGAGCTTGTCCTGGGTGACGGTCGGCACGGTGGCCGCCTGGGCGCCGGTGAGCGCCGGGACGCCCAGCAGTCCGGCGCCGCTGATGGCGAGCGCGCCGGTGGCGGCGAAGGCGGCCTTGCGGCCTCGGTGGGAGGGGCGGGCGTGGCGCGGGGTCGCGCGCCGGGCAGGCTTCTGCATGGCGGTGTCCTCTGTGACGCCTGCGAGGTGAGCTGTCGGGTTCGGGCTGAGGTCGCCCGGCCGCCTGTGGAGCGGCTTCACCCCTAGCCTCGGCCGGTGCGCGGGAGCGCACGGGCCGGGCACTGACCTGGGTCCCCCGCTCCCGTCCACTGTGGTGCTCGACTGCCGACCGGCGGGTGGACAGGACTCGGCGTCCCGGCGGCGGGGTCCGCGAAGACGGACTCGTGCAGGCTAGGCAGGCCGCCGGGAAGGCGACAACCCGACAGGGGGTGTTGTCGCGCAGCTCACAGTGGGGCGGGGCGGAGTTGATCAAGTCGCCGGTGGAGTTGATCAGTTGGCGGCCGGGCCGGGGCGGGGCGCCGGAGGGGGACGCCGGCGGGGCGGGTCGGACGGGCGGGCGGCGGGGCGGCCGGTGGGCCGGGCGGCGGGGCGGCCGGCAGGGCCCGACGGCGTGGGCGCCGGCCGGTAGCGGGTGCCCGCCAGTCCCCCGCGAAGGTGGGCCGGTCGGATAGGTTGGGGGTCCAGCCGTATCCAGCCGTACCGCACAGACGAGAGACGAGGACCAGTCCCGCCATGACCGCGCCCCTGCCCGCCTTCGCCGGCCGCACCTACCTCTTCCAGGTCGACAACGGCGCGGCGTTCCGCAACGCCTACTCGCCCGACGGCAAGCGGCTGCGCTGGGAGGGCCTCGGCGAGTCGGCCGGCCAGTGGGAGGACGTGGCGCTGCACATCGCCGAGATCGGGCCGGAGCTGTACTTCGTCAGCTGGACCGAGCAGAGCGGCATCACCGTCAGCCATGTGATGGACCTCGGCAGGCTGACGGTGCGCGCGTTCTGGACGTACGAGGGCGAGGGCGGCCGGGTCGGCGAGCTGCACACCGGGACGCTGGAGCCGGTGGCCTGAGGCGGCGGCCCGGGGCGGTGACCTGAGGCGGCGGCCCGAGCGACCGGCCGGCGAGCCGGCGGGCCGCGCCGATGGCCCGAGCCGGTGGCCCGGGGCGCCGGCCGCCGTACCGCCCGGCTCCTCCCGGTCAGACCGTGCGGTCCGGCACCCTGAGGCGCTGGGAGAGCCACTCCAGCGAGGACGGCAGCAGCCTGCTCCAGGTCTCGAAGTTGTGGCCGCCGGTCTTCATCATGCTGTAGGAGACCTTCATCGGCCCGTGCGCGGCGGCGATGAACGCCTCGGTGTCCCGCCGGTAGTCGCCGTCGCCCTCCCGGGTGCCGGCCAGCAGCACGGACACCTCGGGGTGCGGCAGGTTCTTCAGCCGCCACATCAGGTCGGCCTCGTTGCGACGCTGCTGGCTGCCCTTGAAGAGGTCCCCGGTGGTCGGGTCGTCGGCGGCCTGGTAGTAGCCCGAGAGCGAGACGGCGGTCGGGAAGACCTCCGGGTGGCGCATGGCGAGCTTGAGGGCGCAGTAGCCGCCGGTCGAATTGCCCATGAAGCCCCAGGCCTGCGGGTCGGCGGAGACCCGGTACGTCGC
Organism: Kitasatospora sp. NPDC003701; assembly: GCF_053587085.1. Taxonomy (NCBI): domain Bacteria; kingdom Bacillati; phylum Actinomycetota; class Actinomycetes; order Kitasatosporales; family Streptomycetaceae; genus Kitasatospora; species Kitasatospora sp. NPDC003701. The sequence continues at coordinate 130,839 of NZ_JBSFNM010000006.1, read as the reverse complement.
CTGGATCGCGGCCGGGACGTCCTTGGTGAAGTACGTCTCCGACTGCGCGCCGCCCGGGATGTCCTCGCACTCGGTGTCCTGCGGGAGCGCGGGCGAGGGGCGCATCAGCACCATCACGGTCGGCTGCATCCGACCCTCCTGGAGCAGCTTGAGCGCCGCGCCCGGGTAGTTCAGCCGGGTCACCAGGTTCTTCGCGATCCCGGGGAAGCCGGTGCTCACGATCACCGCCGGGAACTGCTTCTGCGCGTACTCCGGCTGGAAGTACTGCGGCGGCAGGTAGACGTACCCCTCGGTGGAGAGCCGTGTGGTCGCGCCGTCGATCCGGACCTCGCGGATCTCACCGGACTGCTTGGGGTCGCGGCCGAGCGCCCCGCCGCCCTGGACGGAGGCGTGGCCGATGGTCTCCACCTGCAGCCGGCCGGAGGCGTCCGCCTTGTTCTGGATGACGACCGGGCCGTTGTCGCCGGTGCCGAGCAGGTCGTCCCAGCTGCTGTAGAAGGCGAAGTAGTTGTTGGCCACCAGACCCAGCGCGGCGAGCACGGTGAGCTGGGTGGCGAGCAGCGCACCGATCCGGCCGAGCACCGCCTGCCAGGACTTCTTCGCCAGTCTCGGCCACAGCCAGACCGTGCCGGCCATCATCACGACGGCGATCAATACGGTCAGCGCCAACACCTTGTGGCTCGTCAGACCCATGTCCTGCTTGCTCCCACGCCTCGAACTCCCCCGCCCCCGCGGTAACGACGCCCGGGACGGCCGCCCCGGTTCCCCCGTCCACCACGGAAGCCACCGCCGAGGCTCGATCGACAACCCTAGCGGTCCGCCGGGCCCGGCCGGACCCGCCGACCAGCGGGGATGGCGGGCGTGGCGGTGGGGGGCGGCGTGACGCCGGGGGCGGGACGGGGTCAGGGCGGGGTGGGACCGGGGCGGGGCCGGCGCTGAAGCCGAGTCAGCTGACGCTGACCCAGAGGCGCAGGCCGGCGGTCAGTTCGCGCATGCACCGGGCACCCAGTTCCTGGGGCGAGCCCGGCCCGGTGGCGGGGGCGTCGGAGAAGGCCCACTCCTCCAGGGCGACCCGGATGGCGGTGGTCGCGGCGGCGGCGGCGAGCCGGATCTCCAGCTGGTCGGTGCCCCGGGGGCAGCGGGCGGTGAGCACCGCGCGCAGCCGTTCCTCCGAGTCGGCGTGCACGCGCTGCCAGACCGAGTCGAGGCGGGGGTCGCGGAGCAGGTCGCGGGTCCAGTGCATGGCCTCGACGGCGGGGGTGTCGGTCGGCGTCAGCGACTCGACCGCCGACCGCTCCAGGGCCTCGCGCACCGGCAGATCGGCCGAGCTCTCCGCGAAGAGCAGCACCCAGCGGCGCCCGCCGGCCGCCAGCAGCGGGGCGACGGCGTCCTCCTTCACGGAGAAGTAGCGGTAGAAGGTGCGCACCGAGATGCCGGCGGCGAGGGCGATCTCCTCGGCCGTGGTCGCCTCGGCCCCGCGTTCGGCGAAGAGCGCGGCGGCGGTGCGGGCGATCTCCAGCCGCGTGGTGTCACGGCGGCGCTGGTTCAGGGTGGGGCGTCCGATCACGGGGCTCAGCGTACGCGGGCCGGTCGGTGGATCGGCGCGACGTGCCGCAGTGGCGCGGTCTGCCATGACGGCGTGATCTGCCACGGCGGCGTGTCGTGCCGAGGTGGCGCGACATGCGCGGGCGGGCGGGGCGGCACGGCGCGCCGGGGTGGCTTCAGATGCCGAACCGGCAGGTCAGGGCAGGGTGGCGCATCGTGCCAGATTGGCACGTCATGACTTATTGGCACGTTGTGCCACTTCGGCGTACCGTGTCAGGCGAGGTCGCGAGACCACGAACGAACGGAGTACCACCATGGAGCGCTTCAGCGGACGGAACGTCCTGATCACCGGCGGCGGCTCGGGCATCGGCCGGGCCACCGTGCACCGGATCCTCGCCGAGGGCGGGCGGGTCGTCGCGGTGGACGTCAACGAGGACGGACTGGAGGCCACGCTGGACCGGGCGGCCGCCGACGGTACCGCCGACCGCCTGACCACGTCGGTCGTGGACATCGCGGACGAGGCGGCCGTCCGCGCGGGCGTGGCCGGGGCGGTCGCCGCACTCGGCGGGCTGGACGTCCTGGTGAACGCGGCCGGGATCCTGCGCTCCTCGCACACCCACGAGACCAGCCTGGAGTTCTGGAACAGGCTGATCGCGGTCAACCTGACCGGCACGTTCCTGATGACCCGCGAGGCGCTCCCGGCCCTGCTCGCGGGCGGCCGGGGCGTGGTGGTGAACTTCAGCTCCACCTCCGCGACCTTCGCCCACCCGTACATGGCCGCGTACGCCGCGACGAAGGGCGGCATCCAGTCGTTCACCCACGCGATCGCCTCGGAGTACGCCAAGCAGGGCCTGCGCGCGGTCTGCGTCGCCCCCGGCAGCATCGACAGCGGCATGACCAACAACCCGGGCCTGCCCGCGGACGCCGACTTCGGCCTGCTCGCCAAGCTCTCCCCCGCGCTCGGCCAGGGCTTCGCCGGGCCGGAGACGGTGGCCGGCGTGATCGCCATGCTGGCCTCGGAGGACGGCGCCTTCGTCACCGGCACCGAGATCCGGATCGACGGCGGCACGCACATGTGACACCGGGCATGTCACACGGGCTGTGACGCCGGGCCGGGGCACCGCGTCGGCCCGGTGTCCCGGCGGGGCTGTTCCGGGGCGCCGAGGTGGCCTTTACTGGAAGGGAGGGAACCCGAGCCGGCGGACGGGCGCCGCACCGCGACACCGCCGTCGGTGGTTCAGCGGCTCGCCCGACAGGAGGCCGTGCCATGAACTCACCTCCACGCGAACAAGCCCCACCCCGTCTCGTCGTCGACAGTCCGGACCGGCTCCGGGGCCAGGTCTTCGTCCTCGACGACCAGCCGATGCTGGTCGGCCGGGACGCCTCCTGCCAGATCCGGGTGGGCGATCCCGGCGTCAGCCGGCGGCACGCCGTGGTGTGGCGGTCCGCCGGTCACACCACCGTCGAGGACCTGGCCTCCACCAACGGCACCCGGCTGAACGGCCACCCGGTCCAGGGGCAGCAGGAGCTGCACGCCGGGGACATCCTGGACTTCGGGCCGTTCGAGGTGCACTACGAGGACCCGGACGAGGCCGTCACCGTCCCCGGCATCGGTGCCCAGGGCCCGTCGGCGGTCACCCGGACCGCCGCGCTGCCGCTCCCGCAGGAGCAGCACGAGCCGCAGCGGCCCGCGCCGGCCGTGCCGCCGGCGCCCCCGCAGCGGTACCCCCCGCCGCGACCGCCCGCAGTGGGCCGGCCACCACCCGACCGGCCGCCACCGCAGCCCGGGCCGCCCGCTCGACCGGTGGCACCACCGCTCGGGGCGGAACGCCGGTTCGACGTGGGGCAGCAGCAGGCCGGCAACCTCGCCAACATCGCCGGCAACCAGTACAACGTGCAGGCCCGGGAGAGCTTCTTCCGCGAGGTCGCCGCCACCCGGACCAGGGCGCGGCACCTGATCGTGACGGGGTTCCTGCTGTTCGTGGTCGGCGGCGCGGTCTACGGCTGGGCGATCATCAGCTTCATCGCCAAGACCAACGACGCGACCCGCTTCGACCGCCCCGAAGTCACCGTGCCCAATGTGCTCGGACCGGAGATCGGCGGGATGCCGGTGGGCGCCATCGGCTTCGCCGTGGCCGCGATCGGCAGCGTGCTGATCATCGTCGGAATCGTCCTGCACATCGTGGCCACCTCCCGGCGGCGCCGCTTCGAGTCGGAGGAGGCACTGCGACTGCAGGCGCCACCACCCCGCTGAGTCCCCGCGGGCACCCCCACCGGACCGACTCCCCACCGGAGGCGCGCCATGGTCTTCAACATCGGCAACCAGCAGGGCGGCGTGGTCAACAACGTCGCCGGCGACCAGACCGTCCGGGGCGGCCAGTCGGGCCACTTCACGGCCGACGGGCAGGACGTGCGCGGGCTGGTCGGTGAGCTCCGCACCGCCGTCGAGCAGGCGCAGCTGCCACCGGCGGTCGCACCCGAGGTCCGGACCGAGCTCGACGCGCTGGACACCGAGGTCGCCCGGCCGGAGCCGGACCGCGAGGCGGTGGCGGGCCGGCTCACCCGGATCACCCGGCTGCTCAGCTCGGCCGGGGCGCTCGTGGCGGCCGGCACCGGGCTGCTCGGACCGCTCTCCGCGCTGGCGGGCTGGCTCGGCGCCCTGGGGCAGCCGATCCTGCGGACCCTGGGCGGCTGAGCGGGGTCGCGGCCGGGCGCGCGCACGAGTGGGCGGACGCCCGACCGGGTGTCAGGAGCCCCTCAGCGGGCGGTGCGGGGGACGGCCAGGGCCTCGGCGGGGTTGGTGACCAGCACCCGCCGGCGCAGGTCCGACCCGAACTCGCGGTCGAGGCGCGGCCCGAGGGCCGTGAGCAGGTGGGTGGGCCCGGGGCTGTGCCGGGCGGTGCGGGTGGTGGTGTCGCCGCCGAGGAGGAGCCGGTCGGCGTGGCCGGCCTCGACCAGCGCGGCGACGGTGTCGAACAGGTGGTGGTCGGTGGCGTGGTGGGCCCGGGAGGGGCCGTCCAGGGCCAGGTAGGCGCCGGAGCCGGCCAGGTGCCGGTGCAGGCGCAGATCGGGCAGGCGGTTGAGGTGGCCGAGGATCACCCGGTGGGCCGGCACGCCGTACTGCCCGCAGAGCAGGTCGAGGACGTCCGGCGCGGCGGTGCCGAGTTCGTGGTGGACGGCGATCGGGGCGCCGGTGGCGTGGTGCGCCTCGGCCGCCGCCGCCAGCACCCGGCGGGTGTGCCGGCCGAGGCCGTGGTAGTCGCCCGCCACCTTGATCAGCCCGGCCCGGACGCCGGCGGGCGCGCCCTGCAGACCGGTGGTCAGCTCGGCGGTGAACAGCTCGGCGAGCCCCTCGTAGAGCCCGGCGAGCAGCTCGGGATCGTAGTGGACGGCCTGGTGCAGCCCGGTCGCCGCGACCAGGTGGACACCGGTCGCCCGGGAGAGCCCGGCGAGGGCCGAGGCGCCGCGGCCCATGCCGTACGGGGTCCACTGGACCAGCGCCCGGCCGCCGGCCGCCGCGAAGTCGCGCAGCACCTGCTCGGCGGCCGCCGGGTCGTCCAGCTCCTCGCCGGGCAGTCGGGGGCTGCGCAGGAAGAGGTGGTCGTGGGCGTCGCAGACACCGAACTCGGCCGGGTCGAGGTCGCCGAGGACGGTGCGGATCACGCTGCTCCCGGCGGTGGCGGCAGGAACGGCGGCGGCCGTGGCGGCGCTCACGCGGCCCGGCTTCCGGTGTCGCCCCCGGCGGGGCCGGCGTCCGCCTCGGCGAAGGTGTCCCTGGCCACCCGCAGGCCGGCCAGGGCCTTCGGCACGCCGACGTAGGGCGCGAGGTGGACCAGCACCTCGATGATCTCCGCCCTGCTCAGCCCGACCCGCAGGCTGTTGCGGACGTGGTCTGCGAGCTGCGGCTCCACCCCGCCGAGGGCGGTCAGCGCGGCCAGGTTGGCCACCTGACGGTCGCGCAGCGCCAGCCCGGGCCGCTGGTAGGTGCCGCCGAAGAGGCTGGTGACGATCCAGTCGGCGAAGCCGGGCGCCAGCTCGTCCAGCCCGCGCAGGGTGACGGCCTGGGTCTGCGGAGCGGCGAGTTCGTCGAGGAGCGCGTAGCCGGCGGCGCGGTCGAGCGGGGCGGGGACGAGGTCGACGGGGTCCATGGCGGGAAGTGGTCCTTTCACCAGTGGCGGCCGGCGGGCAACCGGTCGAGTTCGGGGCTGGACAGGTGCAGCACCCGGTAGCGGGTGCCCGGGGCGGCCGCGGGCGCGGGGCCGTGCCAGAGCGCGATGCGCAGCAGCTCCCAGCGGTCGGGGTCGACGGCCACGGCGGCCGTGTGCAGGGTGGGGTCGTCGGGCAGGGACGCGAGGGCGGCCTCGACGGCCTCGGCCGGGTCGCCGCCCTCCGGGAGCCGTTCGAGGTGGCGGGTGGCGGAGGTCGCGGTCCCGTCCGCGGCGCCGCGGCGCAGACCGGCGCCGAGCCAGTGCCGGACGGCCGGGCGGCCGAAGTCGGCGCTCAGGCCCCGGAACCCCGGGCCCCAGAGGAAGCTGTTCATGCCCTCGGGGGTGCGCCAGAGATAGAGCGGGGCGTACTGGTTGACGGGCGAGAGGTCCTGGCCGCGCTCGCGGACCAGGTACGCCTTGAGCCCGAGGCCGGGGTAGTCGTCGAGCAGGTGGCCCTTGTCGGCGACCCGCCGGTGGACGATCCCCATGTCGTAGTCGGCGGGGAGGGTGATCTCGTACTGCATGGCGTGCACGGCGGGCTCCTCGCAAGGGGTTCGGGCCTGGCTGGGGCCGGCCCGGCCGGGCGGTCCTCAGCCGGTGCGGTGGGGCCGGGGCGGGCCTGGCCGGGCGGTCCTCAGCCGGTGCGGTGGGCGGCGAGCAGCCCGAGGGCGCCCCGCACGGCCTGGTCGAACGGCTCGGCCCGGCCGGCCGCACGGGCGAGGACGTAACCGCCCTGGACCACGGCGACCACGGCGGCGGCGGTGTCGGCCGGGTCGGCGGCGGGGGCGAGTTCGCCGGCCGCCTGGCCCTCGGCGATCACCTCGGCGAGCCGGCCGCGCAGCCAGTCGAAGGTCTCCTCGACCGGGGCGCGCAGCTGCGGGTCGGCGACGACGTCCGGATCCTGCGCCATCCGGCCGATCCGGCAGCCGCGCAGCACGTCGCGCTCGCGGCCGAGGTAGCCGGCGATCCGCTCGTAGGCGGTGCCGGGGGCGGCCAGATCCGCCTCGGCGACGGCGCGCAGCTGCTCGGCGCTGCGGCGCAGCGCGGCGGCGGCGAGGTCGGGCTTCCCGCCGAAGTGGTGGTACATGCTGCCCTGGCCGACGCCGGCGCGCTGCTGGATGGCCTTGGGGCTGGTGCCGACGTAGCCGCGTTCCCAGAGGAGTTCCTGGGTGCTCTCGATGAGGCGGTCCTGGGTTGCCATGCGGACACTGTACCTACTGGTACGTACAGCTGTACATACCAGTAGGTACAGAACCTCGGCGGGTCAGCGCAGCTCGCGTCGGATCACCGGGGCGACCTCCGCGGCGAACAGCTCCAACTGCTCGTGCTGGACGTCCTCGGCGAGCGCGTCCACACCGATGCCGACGACCTCGTTGCCGAACGCCTCGTGATAGCGGTGGATCTTCTCGATCACCTGCTGCGGACTGCCGACCAGCGCCGAGCCGCGCTCCAGCGCGTCCTCCAGCGACGCGAACGGCGAGTTGTTGTGCTTGCCGGCCGCCGAGGCGAACAGCGCGTTCCAGTACGGGCGGAACCCCTCGACCGCGTCCTGCGAGCGCCTGGCGACGAACAGGCCCCCGAAGCTCGTGCCGACCCGGGCGTCCTTCGGGTCGCGGCCGTAGTGCTCCCAGCGCTCGCGGTAGTGGTCGACCAGCGCCTTGTACTTGGCCAGCGGGTGGAAGGAGTTGGCGGAGAACAGCGGGTCGCCGAAGCGGGCGGCCAGGTCGGTGGACTGTTCGCTGGTCGCGCTGCCGTGCCAGACCGGGATCGGATCCTGGAACGGGCGCGGCGAGGTGGTGACCTCCCTGAGCGGCGGCCGGGTGCTCCCCTCCCAGCTGACCTTCTCCTCCCGCCAGAGCCGGTGCAGCAGGGCGTAGTTCTCGGCCAGCGCGTCCCACTGGCGCTCCTCCGGCAGCCCGAACAGGTCGAAGTGGCGCGGGTCGTTGCCCTTGCCGATGATCAGTTCGAGGCGGCCGCCGGAGAGTTGGTCGAGCACCGCGTAGTCCTCGGCGACCCGGACCGGGTCCAGGATGCTGAGCACCGTGACGGTGGTGAAGAGCCGGATCGTGGTGGTGCGGGCGGCGATGGCGCTGAGCAGCACCGGCGGCGCCGGGGAGAGGAACGGTTCGCCGTGCCGCTCCCCCACCCCGTAGCCGTCGTAGCCGAGCCGCTCGGCGGTGACGGCCTGGTCGATGACGTTGTGCAGCTTCTCGTACGGGGTGCGCTGCACACCGGTGACGGGGTCGGGTCCGTTGGCGACGAGGGACGAGACGGTGAACCGCACGGCGGTCTCCTTGGGGGCGCTCGGTGTCCGCTCGGCGAGGTGCGCCGGCGGCGGGGATCAGCGGGGATCAGCGGGGATCAGCAGGATCAGCGGGAGCTACGGGGATGAGCTGTGATCAGCGGGCATCGGCAGGGTTCCGCGGGACCGCGCAGGACTGCCCGCACCGTGCGGGAGTCCGGCGCGCGCCCGCGCCCGGGCGGCCTCCGGCGCCTCGACGGGTACCGCGTGCCCCGACGGGCCCGGCCGCGCTCGTACGGGAGCAGCGGTGGGGCGGGAAGGCGGGGGGCCGGCGCGGAGGCGGTGTCAGCGCGAGGCGGCGACGGGGCGACAACAGCGCAGGAGGGCGGCGCAGATGGTCATATCAGCTCCCCTTCGCCTCGCACACACACGATCCACCGCGAGCATATGCACCGGTCAGAAGCGGGGCAAGAGCTTGATCGGGGCGGCAGTCCTGGCAGGATGTCCGGCATGACGTACCTCGCCGCGGATGACCGCTATGCCTCGATGACCTACCGCCGGGCCGGCCGCAGTGGCGTCCAGCTGCCCGCCGTCTCGCTCGGCCTGTGGCACAACTTCGGTGACACCCAGCCGCTGGAGGTGCAGCGGGCGGTGCTGCGCCGCGCCTTCGACCGGGGCATCACCCACTTCGACCTGGCGAACAACTACGGTCCGCCGTACGGCAGCGCCGAGCGCAACTTCGGCTACCTCTTCGCGCAGGACTTCAAGCCGTACCGCGACGAGCTGTTCATCGCCTCCAAGGCGGGCTGGGACATGTGGCCCGGCCCGTACGGCGACGGCGGCAGCCGCAAGTACCTGCTGGCCAGCCTGGACCAGTCGCTGGGCCGGATGGGCCTCGACTACGTGGACGTCTTCTACTCGCACCGCCACGACCCCGACACCCCGTTGGAGGAGACGATGGGTGCGCTGGACCGGGCGGTGCGCTCGGGGAAGGCCCTGTACGCGGGGATCTCCAACTACCCGGCGGAGCAGCACCGGGAGGCCGTGGCGATCCTGCGCGAGCTGGGCACGCCGGTCCTGCTGAACCAGTCCGCGTACTCCGTCCTCAACCGCTCCGTGGAGGATGGGGTGCTGGACGCGGTCGGCGACACCCGGACCAGCCTGATCGCCTACTCCCCGCTCGCCCAGGGACTGCTGACGGACCGTTACCTCTCCGGTGACGTGCCGGCCGGGTCGCGGATGTCGGTCGGGCACTTCCTCAAGGAGGAGGCGCTGACCGGGCAGAAGCTGGAGCAGCTGCGCGCGCTGAACAAGGTCGCCGAGCGGCGCGGCCAGACCCTCGCCCAGCTGGCGCTCTCCTGGGTGCTGCGGGACGACCGCGTGGTGTCGGTGATCATCGGCGCGAGCAGCGTCGCCCAGCTCGACCAGAACATCGACGCGCTGAACGGCGGCCCGCTGACCGCCGAGGAGCTGGCGGAGATCGACGCGCTCAGCCGCTGAACCACCCCGCCCCGGCAGGCCGCGCGGTGCACCGAGCCCGCTCGGGCCGCACCGCGTGACCTGCCGGGACCTGGGGCGTTGTACCGTCCGCACACGTCCTTCGAGACCCGGGAGTCCCCGTGCGGACGATCCTCCTGCGTGCCCTGGCACGCTTCGCCCGGCAGCTGGCGCTGACCTCGCCGATGCCGTTCCCCCTCCTGCCGGGGGCCTCCCCCCATCCGCTAGCGGCGGCCGACACCCAGCGCGGGTAGCACCGTCTCGGCGACCCGGTGGGCCTCTTCGAGCAGCGGATTGCCGGAGAGGATGAAGGTGTCCACGCCGAGCGACTCGAACTCCTGGAGGCGCTCGACGACCTGGGCGGTCGAGCCGACCACCGCCGTCCCGGGGCCGGGGCGGAACAGGCTCATCCCGGGCCAGAGGTTCGGGTAGCTCTCCAACTCCCGTGCGCGGGCCGGTACTTTGCCACCGTGCTGGCGGAACTGGCGCTGCCAGCCGACGCCGTCCTCACCGGCGGCCCCGCCGAGCTGGCGGGCGTAGGTGGCCTCGCCGGTGACGTCGAGCAGCCGGTCCGCGGCGGCCCAGGCCTCGTCCTCGGTGTCGCGGACGATCAGGTGCAGCCGCAGGCCGATCCGCAGGGTCCGCCCGTACGCGGCGGCGCGCTCCCGGACCAGGTCCAGCTTCTCCTTGAGCTGGTGCGGCGGTTCGCCCCAGGTGAGGTAGACGTCCACGTGCTCGGCGGCCATCTCGATGCCGGCCGCCGAGCTGCCGCCGAACCAGAGCGGGATGCCGCCCGGCTGGACGGGGGTGAGTTCGCGCAGGCTCGCACCGGCGTTCTTCAGGTCATAGAACTCGCCCTTGTGGTCGAAGACCTCACCGGAGGTGAGCCGCCTGACGATCGACCAGTACTCGGCGCTGAGCCGGTACCGGTCGTCGTGCTCGACGTCCAGGCCGTACTCGCGCAGCTGCGCGGTGGAGCCGTTCACCACGTTGAACCGCAGCCGGCCGCCGTGCAGGTGGTCGAAGCTGAGGGCCATCTTCGCCAGCAGGGTGGGCGAGATGAGCCCGGGGTGGACGGCCAGCAGCGGCTTGAACGCCGGGGTGGTGGCGGCGGCCAGCGCGTTGCCGAGGTCCCAGACGTCGTAGAGGTCGGTCGCCAGCAGGGCGCCGGTGTAGCCCAACCGCTCCACGCTGCCCGCGAGTTGCTGGAGGTAGCGGAGGTCGACCGGGCGGCGGCCGGCCGGCTCCCAGGGGTAGTGGCCCTCGCGCGGGATGATGTACCAGAGGACTTCGGAGGCCATCGGGTCAGACCGCCTTGGCGAGTGCGGCGGCCACCGGGGCCTCCAGGGCGGGCAGATGGGCGTCGGCGACGGTCAGCGCACGGTCGATGAAGCCGACGCCGTGGAAGATGTCCGCGGCCTCCTGCTGCTCGGCGACGAACTCGGCGGTGGCGGGCTCCAGTTGCCACGGCAGGGCGGCCAGCGCCTGCTCCCAGTCCTCGACCGCGCCGCCCAGGTCGGCGGCGGCGATCGCGGCCGCCTCGGCCGGGTGCGCGGCCACCCAGGCGTCCGCCCGCCGCAGCGCGGCACTGATCGCGGCGACCACCTCGGGGCGCTCGGTGGCGAAGTCCCGGCGGGTGAAGAACACCGAGCGGTCGGTGATGACGTCACCGGTGCGGATCAGCTCGCGGAACTGCCCGCCCCGGCGGGCGGCGGCCAGTTCGGCGCCCTGGGCGATCCAGCCGAGGATCTCGCCGTCGCGCAGCCGCTGCGCCTGGTCCTCGTCGACGGCCGGGCGGGCCGGGGTGATGTCGGTCGCGTACGAGAGGCCCTCGGCGTGCAGCGCCTTGGCCAGCAGGTGGGTCTGCCAGGACCCGATGCCCAGCACGACGGTGCCGCCCTTGAGATCGGCGACGGACGCCACCGGGCCGTCGGCGAGCACCAGGAGCGCGCCGTGGTCGGGGCGGGGCGCGGAGACCGCCGCGTACACCAGGTCGTGGCCGGCGGCCTGGGCGGTGACCGGCGGAGTGGAGCCGGTGCCGCCGAAGTCGATGGTGCCGTCGGCGAGCAGGGCGCCGGTGCGGGTGCCGTCGGCGTAGCGGTGGAAGGCACCGGTCTCACCGAGCGGGGCCAGCTCCTCGTCCAGGTAGGTCAGGCGGGAGAGGTAGTAGAGCGAGGGGTTGCTGGCGTGGACGCCGAGGGTGATGGCCATGGGGATCTCCGGTGGGCTTGCGGGGGCCGGCGGGGAGGCCGGCGAGCGGGTGGGCGGGCGAGGGGGTCAGTGGACGCCGAGGTCGGCGAGCAGGCGGCGGCGCAGCTCGGCGAAGGCCGGGTCGGCGGGGTCCCGGGGCCGGTCTACGGCGACCCGCTCGTCGCGGACGAGCCTGCCGTCGCGCAGCACGGCGACGCGGTCGGCGAGCCGGACGGCCTCCTCCACGTCGTGGGTGACCAGCAGTACGGCCGGGCGGTGGCGGCGCACCAGATCGCCGACCAAGTCCTGCATGCGCAGTCGGGTGAGCGCGTCCAGGGCGGCGAACGGCTCGTCCAGGAGCAGGAGTTGGGGCTCCCGGACGAGCGCCCGGGCGAGGGCCGCACGCTGCGCCTCGCCGCCGGAGAGGGTGGCCGGCCAGGCCTCGGCGTGCTTCTCCAGCCCGACCTCGGCGAGCGCCCGCAGCGCGGTCTCCCGGGTCGCGGCCCCGCGCGGCAGGCCGACGGTGACGTTGGCGAGCACCCGCTTGGACGGGACCAGCCGGGGCTCCTGGAAGACCACGGTGCGGACCGGCGGGACGAGTACCGTGCCGGCGTCGGCCTTGTCCAGGGCGCCGAGGATCCGCAGCAGGGTGGTCTTGCCGGTACCGCTGGCGCCCAGCAGGGCGACGAACTCGCCCCGGGCGATGGAGAGATCGACACCGTCGAGGACGGCCCGGGTGCCGAACACCCGGCGCAGACCGCGCAGGTGGACGGCGGGGGTGCCGTGGTCCGCCTCGCCGGCGGGAGCCTCGGGGGCGAGGGTGGTCGGGGTGCTCATCGGCCTGCTCCTTGGGTGGCCTTGCGCCAGGGCATCAGGAAGCGCTCCAGGAGGCGGACGACGCCGTCCGCGGTGAGGCCGAGCAACCCGTAGATCAGGATGCAGACGGCGAGGATGTCGGTGCGCGAGAAGTTCTGCGCCTGGGCCATCAGATAACCGATGCCCTCGGTGGAGTTGATCTCCTCGGCGGCGATCAGCGCGATCACGCTGAGCGTCATGGACAGCCGCAGCCCGGAGAGCAGCGAGGGCAGCGCGCCGGGCAGGACGACGGTGCGGACGATCGCCCAGCGGCCGAGGCCGAAGCTGCGCATCGCCTCGATCAGCTTGCGGTCGGTGTTGCGCACGCCCCCGGAGGTGGAGACGTACATCGGAAAGCTGGTGGCGACGCCGATCAGGGCGATCTTCGCCGTCTCGGTGATGCCGAACCAGACCATGAAGAGCGGCACCAGGGCGAGGAACGGCACCGTGCGCAGGACCTGCACGGCGGAGTCCAGCAGCTCCTCGCCCAGCCGGAAGAACCCGGTGACGACACCGAGCACCAGCCCGACGCCGGCCCCGAAGACCAGGCCGAGGCCGGCCCGGGTGAGCGAGACGGTGAGCGCGTCGGCCAGCTGGCCGTTGCCCCAGAGTTCGCCGACCGCGTCGGCCACCTGGGCGGGCGAGGCGAGCACGTCCTGGGTGAGCGCCCCGGTGGCGGAGGCCAGCGCCCAGCCGCCGAGCAGGGCGAGCGGGCCGATGGTGCGCAGGATCACCGCCACGGCGCGGGGGCGGGGCGCGGACAGCCGGGTGCGCGGGGCGACCAGGCCGGCTTCGAGCGCGGCGGCGGTGCCGTCGTCGACCGCGGCGGCGGGGGTGTCGGTCACGGTGCTCACTTGGCGCTGCCCGCGAGGGTGGTGACGTCGATCAGGTACGGCTTGACGTCGACCAGCTGCTTGGTGACCTTCTGGTCGGCGAAGAACCGGGCCACCGTGCCGAAGCGGGCGGTGTCGGCCTCGGCGATGACGTCCGCGGTGGCGCTCTGCCGGGTCACGGCGACCGCGACCTCCTTCTCGGCCGGCGTGACGGCGGTCGGGCCGGAGTCGGTGAACACGTTGAGGTAGGCGGCCGGGTCGGCCTTCTCCTTCAGACCGCCCTCGTGCAGGTAGCCGTAGAAGGCCTTGACCACCTCCGGGTGCTTCTCGGCGAAGCCGTTGCGCACCGCCCAGACCGCGTAGTTGTCGGAGCCGACCTCCTTGCCGTTGACCAGGAAGTGCGCGCCGGAGTTGGCGATCGACGGGGTGGAGAAGGTGTTCCACGTCGCCCAGGCGTCCACCTGGCCGGAGTTGAAGACGCCCGAGGTCTGGTCGGCGCGCAGGTAGACGCGTTCGACCTGGTCGGCCGGGACGCCGTTCTTCTCCAGCGCCTTGAGCAGCAGGTACTCACTGGTGCCGCCCTGGCTCACCGCGACCTTCCGGCCGACCAGGTCCTGGACGGACTTGATGGGCGAGTCGTTCTTCACCAGGATGCCCTCGCCCACGCCGTCCGGCGCCGTCTGGGCGAACAGCTTGAAGCCGGGCTTCTGGGCCAGCGCCGCCACGGCCGAGGTGATCGACCCCTGGGCGACGTCGAGCTGGTCGGCGGAGAGCGCCTGGGCGGCGGGCGCGAACGGGCCGGCGCTGCCCGTCCAGGCGACCTTGGCATGGACGGCGGCGAGGGCTCTGTCCAGCGAGCCGTCCTTCTTGCCCAGTGCGAGGAAGCCGGTGTTGCCCGGGTCGGGCAGGCGCAGCACCACCTCGGCGCCGCCTCCCCCGTCGGCGGAGGCCTTGGCCCCGTCGGCGGACGAGCCGCAGGCGGCCAGGGTGGTGGTGGCGAGCAGTGCGGCGGCGGCGAGGACGAGGCGGGGGGTCTTCACGGTCAACTCCTGGGGGGATCGGCAGGTGGTCGGGGCGGCGCGGACGGCGCGGGACGGCGGACGGACGGCGGGGCGGGGCGGGTGCGTCAGACCGGCCCGGCCGCGCGGCGGCGGTCGGCGAGCAGGGCGCGGGCGGCGCGCAGCGGCTCGGGATCGGCCCAGCCGCGGACGTCGACGGGGGCGGCCAGGAAGCCCTGGTGGCGCAGGAACCGCTCCTGCTGCTCCAGCAGGCCGAGGCGCTCCTCGGAGAGGTCGAGGTGCAGGGTGCGGTGGCTGCCCGCCGCGTACGCCCCGGCGACGCCCTCGGCACCGGCGCCGGTCTCGGCCTGCAGGATCCGGGCCACCTCGGCGGGGTTCCCGGCGGCCCAGTCGGCGGCCTCCAGCAGCACGGCCAGGAAGCGGACGACCAGGCCGGGGTGGTCGTCCAGCAGCCGCTGGTGGACGGTGACCGGGCGCGGCGTGCCGTTGTTGACGCGGGTGCGGCGGTCCGGTGCGGCGTCCAGCTCGATCGCGACCTCGGCGCCGAACCGGCGGGCCGCCTCGACGGCCAGCGCCCCCTTGACGTAGACCGCGTCCACGGCGCCGTCGCGCAGCGCGGCCAGTTCGGCGGCCCACTGCCCGCCGCCCGGGGCGGCCGGGACGTCGACCAACTCGGCGTCGTCCAGGGTGAGTCCGGCCGGGGCGAGGGCGCCGTGCAGGCCGGCCAGGGCCATCGCCCGCCAGAAGTCGATGCCGATCCCATGGCGTGGGACGGCCAGGCGCAGGCCGCGCAGCTGACCGGCCGAGGTGATGCCGCTGCCGGCCCGGACCAGGACGACCTGGCGCTCCTCGATCCAGGTGAGGCCGATCAGCCGGGTCTGCTCGCCGCGCGAACGGGCCCAGAGCGCGGGCACGTTGCCGCCCTCGCGGAACAGGCCGGTGAGGGCGTGGGTGTAGTGGTGGTCGGCGGCCACCTCCGGCGGGGCGTCCTGGAGCGAGCGGACGGTGATGCCGTCGGCGGCGAACTCCCGGGCGAGGCGCCCCTGGTCGGCGGCGATGCCGGTGGCGGTGGGGACGGGGCAGCGGGTGAACCAGAGGGTGTCCGGGGCGTCGGGTGCCGCCTCGGCGGCGGCGGAGCGGGCGTGGCTGGGCACGGTGGCGGGTCCTCTGCGGCTGGGTGTGCACGGGTGCGGCGGAGCGCGGCACCGGGCGTGGGTTCGTCGGGGGGCGAGGGGCTGCGGCGCAGCCGTCCGGTGGCGCCCGCGACGGTGCGGGAGGCGGCCGGGAACTGCGGGGACGTGGGAGGAGGTACGGCGTTCCGGCGGGCTCGGGGGCCTCGGCAGGGTCAGCGACAACAGGCGCAGGGGGCGGGGCACCGGTGGGTCGTCACGGCGCTGCTCCTTCCTGCCGATCGGGTGAAGCGGGGTCAACTCGGGCGCCGGACGGGGCCGTCCGGTGCGATGTGCCGAGCGTTCCACGGCGAGGGAGCGCGAAGCAAGCTTTTGCCACATGGTGGGATCACTTGTTCATCAATGCCATCCCATTGCAACGCCGCCGACACAATCCCGCAGCACCCCCTGCCATAGTCTGGGACCGACTCCGGTGGACCCGCCGGGGCGCCGGACCGAACGCGAGGTGTCATGGCCGAGGCCGCCACCGCCGTCCAGAGCCCGCCGGCCGGTGCGCAGGCCGTCCAGCGGGCCCTCGGGCTCCTGCACTGCTTCCACGACAACGGCCCCGACCTGAGCGCCTCGGACCTGGCCCGCCGGATGGACCTCTCGGTCTCCACCGCGCACCGCCTGGCCCGCACCCTGGTCAGCGCCGGCTTCCTGGAGCAGGACGAGCAGACCGCCCGCTACCGGCTCGGCCCGGCCGTCGCCGAACTCGGCCAACTCAGCTTCCACCAGCGGGGGCTGCACCTGGCCGCACCCGAACTCGACCTGCTCGCCAAGCGCACCGGCGCCACCGCGGACCTCGCGATCCGCAGCGGCCCGCACGCGGTCATCCTGGTCGGCGCCTCCGTCCGCCCGGAGACCGGCCTCGGGCTGCGGCGGCCACTGCACTCGACCGCGCTGGGCAAGGTCCTGCTGGCCTGGCCGCGCCCCGGCGAGTCGCAGCCGGCGGCGATCGGTCCGCTGCTGCCGTTCACCGAGCGGACCATCACCGAACCGGACCGGCTGGCCGAGGAGTTGGCCAGGGTACGGGCCGCCGGCCACGCGCTCAACGACGGCGAGTCCGCCGCCGGGGTCCGCACGGTGGCCGTCCCCGTCCTGGACGGCGCCGGGCAGGCCCGGTTCGC
Organism: Kitasatospora sp. NPDC003701; assembly: GCF_053587085.1. NCBI lineage: Bacteria > Bacillati > Actinomycetota > Actinomycetes > Kitasatosporales > Streptomycetaceae > Kitasatospora > Kitasatospora sp. NPDC003701. Next base: position 114,151 of record NZ_JBSFNM010000006.1, on the reverse strand, counting down.
GCTGGCCGTGCGCTCGACACCGGCGCACCTGACCGACGACCGGCTGGACTGGTTCCTCGGGCACGCGCGGACCTGCGCGGCCGCCCTCGCCGTCCTGCTGCTACCGCCCGACCAGCGGGCCTGACGCAGCGTCACCGTACAGGTACGGGCCGGGCGTTCGAAGGAACGCCCGGCCCGCACGGCAGGAGTCAGCGGCGGTTCACACCACCGGGGTGTACTTGTAGCCGACCCGGCGGACGGTCACGATGCTGTCGCGGTAGGCCGCGCCGAGCTTGCGGCGCAGCCGCGCCACGTGCACGTCCACCGTGCGGCCGTCACCGACGTGGCCGTAGCCCCAGACGGCGGAGACCAGGTGGTCACGGGTGTGCACCCGCTGCGGGTGCTCGGTCAGGTGCGCCAGCAGCTCGAACTCCAGGTAGGTGAGGTCGAGCAGCCGCCCGTCGACGTAGGCGTTGCGGCGCTCGACGTCGACGGCGATGCCGTGGCCGGCGGGCCGGACCGGACGGACCGCGGCCGGCGCGGCCGGCTGCGCCTCGGCCCGGTCCTGGACCTGGCCGTTGACCCGGCCCTGGCTCTGCACCGGGTGCGGCTGCGCGGCCGGGGCCGGCCCGACCTGGACGGGAGCCGCGGGGACGGCCGCGCCGAACGGCGCACCGCTCTCGGCGGGCACCAGCACCAGGTAGCCGACCATCGGGTGGCCGGCCGCGCCGCCGAACTGCGCGCCGTACTGGGCGAGCAGAGCCTGCGGCAGCGCGCCCTGCGGGAGCGCGGCGACGACGGTGGCCCCCTCCGGCAGTGCGGCGAGCAGGGCCTGCGGCGGCTGCGCGACCTGGCCGGCCTGCGGCGCCGGGGCCGGCGTCGGGGCGTGCGTCAGGAAGTTCGCCGGGGCCTGGCCGGCGGCGGGGCGCTGCCCGGCCGCCTGGTGCTGCGGGGCGGTGGAGTGCTGCGGGATGGTCCCGCCGTGCCATCGTTCGGCGCTCGACGGGACGGAACGGACCGCGCGCAGGTGCGGGGTCGCGGCGGGCAGGGGAAGGGTGGCCGTGGAGGAAGAAGACATGGTGCCGCTCATTTCGCGCGTGACGGACGGGGTGGAGTCGTCTGCGCGTCGACCGGGCGTACTGCCGGAGGCTGAACCGAGGTCAGCGGGCGGAGAGCCGGGACGCGCTGGGCGAACCCGGACACGTCTGGTCGAACAGGTGCGGCTGCCGGGACGGCCAGAACGGCTCGAGGTCGAGGTGACCTCGGCTGCTGTCCACGACGTTGCTCATGCGCCTATTGAACCATGTGAACGGACCGTTGCACCGCGCTCGGTGCGGCGCTCCCGGTGCGCCGACGGACTCGGCGGCGGCGGGGGTGGACATGGGGCAGGCGAGGTTCACTGGTGCTCTCCGCGAAGCGGGCCTGGGCAACGGCGACGCGCCGGACAGGGCGTCCGGTGCGACCGGGTCGACGAGTTGACGGATCGTCAGGACGTGAGGGCGCGGCAGCCGGGGAGGCGGGTCGGGCCGGGGATCCGTCGGACTACCGAGGGACGGGCTGATCCGTCACCGACAGCAGGCGCTGCAGATCAGCGCGTGGTCGATGTACCGGCGGATCGTCAGGGCCGGCGTGACCGGGGCGGGCGCGGCGGCGGCGCGGCGATGGTCGACGGTCACGGCACTGCCCTCCCCCTGGTCCCTGGACACGGCTGAGGGCAGCCGTGCCGTGTGGCGCGCCGCGGCGGTTCCTGCGGCGTTCCGGTGTGCTCCGAGGCACCCCGACGGCAGGGCCGGGCGGCCTTCGTCCACAGAGCCTTCCACGCCGGACCGGGTCAAGGCAACCTTCCGGTCGTCGGAAGTCCGGCATGCGGACGCCCGAATGAGACGTCGGTTTCCGGCAGTGCGCCGGTCAGGCCCGTGCCGGGGTGCCCCGGCGCCGCGCGTCGACGTGCTCGACCAGGGCGACCAGGACGTCCTTGCCGTCCTCGCGCCGGCGGGCGTCGCACAGCAGCACCGGGATCCCCGGGTCCAGGTCGAGTGCGTCCCGGACCTCCTCCGCGGCGAACAGCTCGGTGCCGTCGAAGCAGTTCACGGCCACCACGAAGGGGATGCCGCGCTGCTCGAAGAAGTCCACCGAGGGGAAGCAGTCCGCCAGTCGGCGGGTGTCGGCGAGCACCACCGCACCGAGCGCGCCGCGCGCCAGCTCGTCCCAGACGAACCAGAACCGGTCCTGGCCCGGGGTGCCGAACAGGTAGAGCGCGAGCCCGGCGCGCAGGTCGATCCGGCCGAAGTCCATCGCCACGGTGGTGGTCCGTTTGGCCTCCACCCCCGCGGTGTCGTCCACCGGGCGGCCGAGCTCGCTCAGCTCCTCCTCGGTGCGCAGCGGGCGGATCTCGCTGACCGCGCCGACCAGCGTGGTCTTGCCCGCGCCGAAGCCGCCCGCGACCAGGATCTTCACCGCGACCGCCGGACCACCGCGCCAGTGCGGGTCCTTGGCCGTGGCACCGGCGGCGGCGTTCTCGTGGTGGTCAGAGCGCACGGAGTCCATTGATCACGTCTCGCAGCAGGCGCTCGTCCGGCAGCTCGGCGAGCGGAACGGGTCGGGTGACGCTGATCAGCTCGGCGTCGTACAGATCGCCGAGCAGCACGCGGACCACACTGACCGGCAGGTCGGTGAAGGAGCCGAGCTCGGCGACGGACAGCGGCTCGCGGCGGCACCAGGCCAGGATGGTCTGGTGCTCCGGGTCGAGCACGAGCGCGGGCACGGCCCCGGCCTGCGGCGCGGGTTCGGCGGCGGTGATCAGCGAGATCAGGTCGAACAGGCCGTCCTCGACCGGACGGGTGCGTCCCCGGGTCATCGAGTACAGCCGCACCACCGGGCCGGCGTCGTCGTCGAACCAGCGGTCGTCGACCGGGGTGCGCGGCTGGAACAGGTCGACCTCGGACTCGTCCCCGACCGGGTCGTCCTGTTCCAGCTCCGGCTCCTCCTCCGCCATCGGGCCGCTCATCTCCCCGGCGGGGCGGCTTCGGTGCGCGGTTCGGCGGCCATGTGCTCGCCGACCCGCTTGACCAGCAGGGCCATCTCGTAGGCGATCTGGCCGATGTCGGCCTCGGCCTCGCTCAGCACCGCCAGGCAGCTGCCGTCACCGGCCGCGGTGATGAAGAGGAAGGCCTCGTCCAGCTCGACCATGGTCTGGCGGACGCCGCCGACCTTGAAGTGCCCGCCGGCGCCCTTGGCCAGGCTGTGGAAGCCGGCCGCGACGGCGGCCAGGTGCTCGGCGTCCTCGCGGTCGAGGTCGCGGGAGGCCCCGGTGGCCAGTCCGTCGCTGGACAGGATCACCGCGTGCCGCAGGGCCGCGACGCGCCCCACGAGATCGTCGAGAAGCCAGTTGAGGTCCCCGGACGACTGCGTCGAAGTGGTCATGAATCTCTTCCTTCCGCTGGAGCGGGTGGTGCGGGTGGTGCCGGTACTGCGGGTGATGAGGGTGATGTCCGTGCGGGGCGCGGGGCGAGCGGCCCGCCCGGCACCCGGCGCGCGAGCGGGGCCCGGTCGCCGGGCGGCGGGGCGGGCAGGGCTGCGGGGGCCGGCGCCGGGCTGATCGCGCGCCGGGTCGGGTCCGGCGGCTGCCAGCCGGGCGCGGCGGCGGGCCGGGCGGGCGGGACCGGCGCCGCGGCGGCCGGCCCGCGACCCCGGGTGAAGCCGCGCTGGAAGGAGGCGAACGCCGCCCGCGCCTCTTCCGGCGAGCGCTCGCGCGGACTCTCGGCGGCGGGCCGCTCGGGCTCCTGGACGGCGCGCTCCCGGAGTTGGGGGGCGAGGCTGGCCTGCCGGACCCGGCGCGGCAGCGGGCCGGGGCCGTCGGGGCGCCGGTCGGCCGACCGCGGCTCGGGCGAGGACTGCCCGGGAGACGGCTGCCCGGTCAAAGGCTGCTCAGGAGACGGCTGCTCAGGAGACGGCTGCTCGTGCGGGGACTGCTCGGTCGACCACGGCACGGCCCGCTGCGGCCGCTCGACCGGCGCGCGGCCGGCGAGGCCGGCGGCCTCGGCGTCCCGGCGGAGGACGCCGACGTCCTGCGGGCCCGTCTCGGCGGCGCCCTCCGGCGCGGTCAGGCCCTCCCGGCGGTGGCGGCCGGGGCCCCGGACGGCCTCGTCCGGCGAGGCCGTCACCAGCGTGGGCCCGCTCCTGTTCCGGGCCCGGCGCGGCAGACCGCCCGGGGTACGGGCCGTCTCGGGCGCCGACGGCCGCGGACCGCCGCTCCCCCGGTGCCGGCCGCCCTGGTCGGACGCCGCACCGGCGGCCCGGCGGGTCTCCGGCCCGGCCGCGCCGTCGGCCGCACCGCTCGCACCGGCCCCGCCCCTGCCGCCCGCGCCACCCGGCGCGGGCACCACGACCAGGTCGCGCTCGCCGTGCCGGGCCGGCACCGCACGCCGGCCGGGCGCCGTCCCGGCGGCGGCCGCCGGCCCGTCCGACACGTCCGCCAGCAGCTCGCGCGGGATCAGCACCACCGCGGTCGTCCCCCCGTAGGGCGAGGGCCGCAGGTGGACCCGGATGCCGTGCCGCCGGGCCAGCCGGCTGACCACGAAGAGGCCCAGGCGGTCGGTGTCCGCGAGGTCGAACTCCTGCTCCACCGCGAGGCGCTCGTTGATCTCGGCGAGCGCCTGCTCGCTCAGTCCGAGCCCCCGGTCGTCGATCTCCAGCGCGAAGCCGTGCGCCACCACCTCGCCCTGGACGGTCACCTGGGTGCTCGGCGGGGAGTACACCGCGGCGTTCTCGACCAGCTCGGCGACCAGGTGGGTGACGTCCGCGACCGCGCTGCCGAGCAGCCCGGTGCCCGGGAACGGCCGGACGATCACCCGGGCGTAGTCCTCCACCTCGCCGACGGCGGCGCGGACCACGTCCACCATCCGCACCGGCTTGCGCCAGGCCCGCCCCGGGGAGCCCCCCGCCAGGATGATCAGGCCCTCGGCGTGGCGGCGCATGCGGGTGGTGAGGTGGTCGACCTTGAAGAGGTCCTCCAGCTCCGCCGGGTCCTCGGTGCGGCGCTCCATCGTGTCCAGCAGCGTCAGCTGGCGGTGCAGCAGCACCTGGCTGCGGCGGGCCAGGTTGACGAAGACGGCCGAGACGCCGCGCCGCAGGTCGGCCTGCTCGACGGCGGCCTCGACGGCGGCCCGCTGGACGGCGTTGATCGCCCGCCCGACCTGGCCGATCTCGGCCGGGCCGAACTGCAGCTCCGGCGCCTCGGTCGCGACGTCCACCGCCTCGCCGCGGCGCAGCCGCAGCATCACCGAGGGCAGCCGGGTGCCGGCCAGCTCGTTGGCGGCGTTGCGCAGGCCGATCAGCTCGCGGGCCAGGCCCCGGCCTATTCGGTAGGAGATCATCACCGACAGCACCACGGCGACCAGGCCGATCGCACCGGCGATGCCGCCGCGCCAGAGCAGCCCGATCGCGTACGAGCGCTCGCGGTCGCCGATCGCGCCCGCCAGCCGGGTGTTGATCGCGGCGAGGTCGCCCAGCGCCCGGTCGGCGGTCTCCCGCCAGGAGTCGCCGTTGATCGCCTGGACCACCCGCTCCGGGCCGCCCGCGCCCACGAAGTCGGCCTCGGCCCGGGCCAGCGCCGCCCAGGCCTCGCCGCCGCGCAGCGCGATGTAGTCGATCTGGTCGACCGGGTCGAGCTCGGCGATGTAGACCGTGAACAGCGCCTGCTGGTTGTGCAGGGCGTCCAGCGCGACCTGGTACTGCTCGGAGGTGGGCCGGCCGGGCGCGGTGCGCAGGCCCTCCATCGCCGCGTCCTCCTGGGAGAGGTACTCGCGGGCCCGGGCCAGCTCGATCAGGATCGTCCCCTGGCGCGGCAGCTGGCCGCTCTGCCGGGCGACGAAGGCGGACCGGAACCCGAAGGTGGGCTTGACCAGGTCGCCGTACTGGCCGAGCGCGAACTCCCAGTTGAGCGCGGAGCGGCTGATCTGGCCGCGGAGCGGGGCCAGTTGGTCGGCGGCCGCGAGGATCTGCAGGTACCGGCCGCGCTGCGCCGCGTCGAGCTTGCCGCCGTCGCCGGTCTTCTTCTCCCGCAGCACCGCGAGGTCCCGGTCGGTGACGGCCTGGGCCCGCTCGAAGGCGTCCCGGGCGGCCGCCGAGGTCGGATCCGCCAGCCGCTGGACGGCGGCGCGGCGCTCGTTCTGCAGGTCGTAGGCGTACTGGTCGACCGGCTTGCCGAACTCCTTGTACGTACTGCTGACCGCCAACTGGCTCCAGACGTCTCCGGTGGTGGCGAGCGTCGCGTACACCCACAGGGCGGTGAGCGCGACGATGGGCACCAGGAGCAGCGCGATGATCTTCGCGCGGATCGAGCTGCTGCGCAGACGCATGGAGTCCTCGGTCGGGAAGTGCCAGGCGCGGACGGGGAGCGGTTCGAAGGGACGGTCGGCAGGGACGGGCGGGCAGTGGCGGTACGGCGGCGGTGCTGGGGTGTTTCCGGGGTGCTGCTGGGGGTGCTGCTGGGTGCTGTTCCCGCGGGGTTCCGTGCGGGGTTTTCGACGGTCGGACCGGGCCCGGCCAGGAGGCCCCGGTCGCAGGTCTGCGAGAGCCTACTACGCCCTGACCACTCGTTCGAGGGTCGAACCCGCCCTCTCCCCGCCCCCATTCCGATCATGTCCGAATCATCCCGGTCATCCCGGATTCACCCCACGGGCACCCGTCCCAGCCATCCCCCGCTACGGCACTTTCCACACGGGCAGGTGCCGATCTCGTCGCGTCACGGTCACAACCCTGGGCAGTGACAGAGCTATCCGATAGTTTCGCTCCACCTGCCCGACCGTTCAGCGCGCCGCCGATCCGGACGCCCGTACGGGCCCGGCAGGCAGGGGCCACAACGGGATCGGGGGCAATGTGCGCGAGTTCACCTCCCCCGCGCCGGCCGGGCCCCCGGCCACCGGCGGGCTGGCCGACTCGCTCTACGACACCGCCGAACGCACGTCCGGCCTGGTCCAGTTGGCCCGCCGGGCGGACGGCGACCCGCAGTGGCACGAGGTCACCGCGACCGCCTTCCGGGACGAGGTGCTGGCGCTGGCCAAGGGCCTGCTGACCCGGGGCGTCCGGTACGGCGACCGGGTCGCGCTGATGTCCCGCACCCGCTACGAGTGGACGCTGTTCGACTACGCACTCTGGTCGATCGGCGCGATCACCGTCCCGATCTACCCCACCGCGGCGCCCGAGCAGGTCCGCTGGATCCTCGCCGAGACCCAGGCGGTGGCCTGCCTGGTCGAGGACGAGGACCACGCCATGACGGTCGGCGCGGTCTGCGACGCACTGCCCGACCTCACCGGCATCTGGCAGCTCGACCGGGGCTGCGTCGCCTCGATCACGGACGACGGGCGCGGGGTGCCCGACTCGCTCGTCCACCGCCAGCGGCTCGGCGTCTCGGCCGAGAACGTCGCCACCGTGGTCTACACCTCCGGCACCACCGGCCGGCCCAAGGGCTGCATGCTGACCCACGCCAATCTGGCCTCGGCGGCCGACGCCCTGCTCGACGGCTGGGGGGAGGTCTTCGCGGACACCGGCGGCGGCCAGCCGTCCACCCTGCTCTTCCTCCCACTGGCGCACGTCTACGGCCGGATGGTGCAGATCGCGGCGATCCGCGGCGGCTTCCGGATCGGGCACATCCCCGAGGTCTCCACCGAGGCCCTGCTGCCCGCACTCGCCTCCTACCGGCCGACCTTCCTGCACCTCGTGCCCTACGTCTTCGACAAGGTCTTCCAGCAGGCCCGGCGGGCGGCCGAGGAGGCCGGGCGCGGCGAACTCTTCGAGCAGGCCCGGCAGGTGGCCGTCGAGTGGGCCACCGCCCGCGAGCAGCGCGCGCTGGGCCACGGCCCCGGCCCGGGCCCCCGGCTGCGACTGCGGCACCTGGCGTACGAGCGGACCGTCTACCAGCGGCTGCGGGCCGTGCTCGGCGGCCGGGTGCGCGGCGTGATGTGCGGCGGCTCGGCCCTCAACCGGGACCTCGCCCTCTTCTTCACCGGCATCGGCCTCAGCCTGTACGAGGGGTACGGCCTGACCGAGACCTCCGCCGCGATCACCGCCAACCCGGCCGGCCGGCAGAAGCTGGGCACGGTCGGCCGGCCGGTGCCGGGCGCCTCGGTGGCCATCGCCGACGACGGCGAGGTGTGGGTCCGCGGCGCCGGCGTCTTCGACGGCTACCTCAACCACCCCGAATGCACCGAGGAGTCGCTGTACGACGGCTGGTTCGGCACCGGGGACCTCGGCCGGCTGGACGAGGACGGCTACCTCACCCTCACCGGGCGCAAGAAGGACCTGATCGTCACCAGCAGCGGCAAGAACCTCGCCCCGGCCACGCTGGAGGAGCGGGTGCAGGCGCACCCGCTGGTCTCGCAGTGCCTGGTGGTCGGCGACGACCGCCCGTACGTGGCCGCACTGATCACGCTCGACCCGCCGGCGCTGGCGCACTGGCTGAAGTCGCACGGGCGGGAGCAGCTGGACCCGTGGGCGGTGCTCTCCGACGAGCAACTGCACGCCGAGATCCAGCGGGCGGTGGCCGCCGCGAACACCGCCGTCTCACGCGCCGAGTCGATCCGCGCGTTCCGCCTGCTGCCCCGGGAGTTCGGCGTGGACCAGGGCCTGCTGACGCCCTCGCTGAAGCTGCGGCGATCGGCGATCACGGAGTACTACCGGCCGGACATCGAGGAGCTGTACACCCCCTGACGGTGCGTCTTGTCCCTTTTGCGGCACGGCGGACGCCCCGTCCGTGACCCGCCACTCCCTTGACGATCCGAGTGGTCCAGTCCATTGTTTTGCCTCGGTCCGAGTGCGGCACGCCGACGGCTCCCACCCCCTCGGGGAGCGCTCCACCCCGTTCCACACGCCCTCCCCACGGGCGTGTTCCCACTGCCCCCACGCAGGAGTCCTCACGTGTCCATGTCCTCGCGCCTGTCGGCGCTGGCCGCCTGCACGCTGCTCGCCGTCTGCGGCCTCGCGGCCCCGGCCTCCGCCGAGCCCGCGCCGCCCGCGGCGCCCACCGTCAACCTGGCCACCAACCCGGGCTTCGAGATCCCCGCCTCCTCGCTCGCCGACTGGGGCAGCGTCCCCGGCTGGCGCTGCACCGGCGGCCCCGCCGAGGCCTCCGTCACCACCACCGCCCCGCACTCCGGCGGCTCCGCCCTCGCCGTCACCCCGGCGAACGACGACTCCAACGGCGAGTGCGCGCAGACCGTCTCCGTCCAGCCCAACACCACGTACACCGCCTCGGCCTGGGTGCGCGGCGCGTTCGTCTACCTGGGCGCCACCGGTACCGGCCGCGACGTCGCCCCCGCCTGGACGGAGAACACCAACGGCGGCTGGCAGAAGCTCACCACCCGGTTCACCACCGGGCCCACCGCGCGCACCGTGCGGCTGTACGTCCACGGCTGGTACCAGCAGGGCCCGTTCGCCGTCGACGACGTCCGCGTGGACGGCCCGGCGGCCACCCCCGCGACCGCCGCCGGCTCGGTGCCGACCAGCGACCGGGTCGTCTTCTTCACCGTGGACGACGGCTGGCAGCGCACCCCCGAGGCGGAGAAGTTCATCGCCGACCACAAGCTGCCGATCACCGCGTTCCCGCTGCCCATGCCGGCCGCCACCGACCCGGACTTCTTCCGGCGCGTCACCGCCGTTCCCGGCTCCTCCATCCAGGACCACAGCGTCTCCCACCCGGACCTCACCACGCTCTCCCCCGCCGAGCAGCAGGTCGAGATCTGCGACGCCCGCGACGCCCTGATCCGGACCTTCGGCACCGCCCCGACCGTCTTCCGCCCGCCGTACTTCACCTGGAACGCCGACACCCTCCAGGCCGCCGCCAACTGCGGCATCCGCACCGTGCTGACCGCCGACGCCGACTTCAGCTGGGGCGCCTCCAACATCTGGCACGAGGGCACCCTGTCCCCCGGCGACGTCGTGCTGATGCACTGGACCGACACCCTCGCCGGAGACCTCCAGCGCGCCCTCGCCGCCGCCGACGCGGCCGGCCTGACCCCCGCCGGCCTGGCCTCCTACCTGCGCTGACCTCCTGCCCGCAGCAACGCCCCACCCGCGTCGACCTCCCGGTGCGCCGCCGGCCGATCCGCTCGGCCGGCGGCGCACCGCCGTGTCTCCCGGCCCACCGGGCCACCCGACCGACCGGCTGCCCGGCCCCGGGCACCGACCGGATCCCGCTCGTTGACAGACTGCGGATCAGCTGGATTCAATGAGGGCGTGCAGCGTGGCGCCGGCCAAAGAGAACTGGGCCGGCCGGCGACCGAGCGAGCACCTTTCACCGAGGGACGATGCGCGATGAGTTCTCACTCCGCTCCCCTGATCTGACCCGAGCGGCCGCGGCGGTGCCCGCGCGCTCGCTCCGTTCCGTTGCCTGCCGCGCCGAAGCCGTGCGCCACCGTGGCCTTCACTCCCCATTGTTCGGAGAATCCACAGGCGTATGCCCATGTCTTTCAATCAAGCGATCATCGAGGAATTCCGCACCAACGCCGGGCGGGTCGGCGGACCTTTCGAGGGCGGCGACCTGCTGCTGCTCACCACCACCGGCGCACGGACCGGGCAGCAGCACACCGTGCCGCTCGGCTACGTCCGCGCGGACGGCCTGCTGCTGGTCGTCGCGTCGGCGGCCGGGGCGCCGGACCACCCGCAGTGGTACCGCAATCTGCTGACCCACCCCGTCGTCCGGGTCGAACTCGGCACCGAGGCGTTCGAGGCGGTCGCGGTGCCGGCCGAGGGCGCCCGGCGGGACGAACTGTTCGAGGCGGTGGTCCGCGTCGCGCCGGGGTACGGCGACTACCAGGCGCACACCGCGCGGGTGCTGCCGGTGGTGGTGCTGGAACGGGACGCGACCGAGCCGCGCGAGGTGGCCGACCTCGCGGACAAGCTGCTGGAGGTGCACACCTGGCTGCGCGACCAGCTGCGGCACGTGCGGACGGAGGTGGAGGCGTACTTCGCCGGCGGGCGGCCGGGGGACGGCCGCCCGCCCGGCCTCGGGCTGCAGGTGCGCCAGCACTGCCTCGCGTTCTGCGAGGGGCTGACCCACCATCACACCGGCGAGGACGCTGCGATCTTCCCCGCCCTGGCCCGGAGCCACCCGCACCTGCGCCCGACCCTGGACCGGCTGGGCGAGGAGCACCGGGTGGTGGGCCGGATCAAGGACGGGCTGGTGGCCCTGCTGTCCGGGATCGGGGACGCCGATCCGGAGCGGTTCCGGGCGGAGCTGACGCGGATGTCGGCCGAACTGGAGGCCCATCTGGCCCACGAGGAGGAAGCGTTGCTGCCGGTGCTCGCCGGCATTCCCTTCCCGCCGCGGCGGTGAGGCTGGGCTAGGAGTAGGTGTGCTGAGCCCGTGCGGTGAGCCGGGCCGGTGCACCGCTGTGCCGGCCGGCCCCGCCCACCTCGTGGCAGGGCCGGCCGACACCGGGTACCGCGCCGGCTACACCTGCGCGGAGAACACCGGGAGGTAGCCGCCCGAGTGGCCGGCGGCCTTCGGGTGGTAGCTCTCCTCCACGGGCAGGGTGGTGCTGTTCAGCCAGGTGGTCTGGGAACCACAGATCTCGTGCTCGGTGAAGGCGCTCCGGACGTCGCCGAACGCGAAACCGGCGTTCGCGGCCCGCTTGGCGATGACACCGTCGAGCGTGTCCGCCGCGCCGTTGATCGCGGCACGCTTGGTGTCGCCGATGCCGAAGATGCAGCTGCCGCCGATCTTGTAGAGGTGCGGGTAGCCCAGCACCACCACGCGGGCGTTGGGCGCCTTGGCGTGGATGGCCGCGTAGACCTGGTCGAGCTGGCCGGGCAGGGTGTTGGTGGCGTAGGACTTCGCGGTGGCGACGGCGTTGAGGCAGGCGCTCTCCGAGTCCAGCACGCAGGTCTGCATGGTGCTGGCGAAGCCCGCGTCATTGCCGCCGACGCTGATGCTGACGAGCGTGGTGCCGGAGTTCAGGGCCGAGAGCTGGCCGTTGAGCACATCACCGGTTCTGGCGCCGGAGCAGGCGACGAAGGAGAAGGAGGACGGCGCGTGGGCGTTCTTCCAGAGGTACGGGTAGGCGTTGGTGCTGCGCTTGCAGCTGCCGCTGTCGCCGGTGTAGCTGCCGGCGCCGAGGCCGGAGGCGTAGGAGTCCCCCAGGGCGACGTAGTTGGTACCGGCGGCGCTGGCGGACGTGGCGGTGAAGAGGGTGGTCAGCGTGAGGAGGACCGCGAGGGCGGCCACGGACATGGCACGGGTGGGGCGTAGCATGACACCTCCAGGGAGTGACGTGAGTCACACTTTTGATACCAGGCAGTAGGTAGCCCGGGAAGTGGTCATGCCAAGGCAATTGACGGTCGGTCTGACGACGATGGAGTGAACTTCCCCGCGCGATACGGGAAGTGCGCTGGTCAGGCCCCGGCGGCGCCGCCTGCGGGGCCTCCGGCCGGTGCCCCGTTCGAGGGACGGCCGCAGGGCCGCCGGGCCCTCACTCCCCCGTGCCGGCGCCGGGATCCGGGGCGGGCACGGCGGACGGGACCGACCCGGGAGCGCCCTGGGCCTCCGCGCAGACGATCTCCAGCTCGAAGCCCTGACCGTCGATCAGGTGCACCGCCTCGCCGGTGTCCACCCGGACCGCCCACCCGGCCGCGAGCGCGGCGGCCACCGCTGTGCGCGACCCGTGCACCGCGAGGTGGTTGAGCCCGGCGCGCAGGCGCTGATGCCCGCCCGGCAGCAGCGCGGGCGACTGCTCGATCACCAGATAGGCGCCGCCCAGGCGCCAGCTGCGGCCCCGGGGCCAGTGCTGGAACGGTTCGCAGCCGAGGGCGAGCAGCACCGGGGACCACTGCGCCTCGGCGGCGGCGAGGTCGTCCACCCAGAGCTCGACGTGGTGGAAGAGCCCCGCCGGGTTCGGCACCGTCACCCGCTCACTCCCCGCCCGCGCGCCGGCCGGCACCGGGGCCCGGGCCGACACCGGGACCGGGGCCGGGGCCGGGAAGGAGCCCGTCCGGACCCGGATGAACTCCGGCCGGCCCCGGGGGAACCGCGCCGGGAAAGACCTCGCAGCCCTCGACCGGCAGCTCCTCGATCGCCTCGTTGGCGGCCGAGGGCACCCCGAGCCACCGGACGGCGGCCGAGACCGCCGCCCGGGCCTGACGCAGACCGGGCCCGCCCCAGCCGAGCAGCTCGACCGCGAGGCCGGGCGCGACCAGCAACCGCCGGTAGTGCCGGCCCGAGGCCGGGTCCGCCGCGCTGGGGCCGACGGCCCGCAGCGCGGCGGCCATCCGGACCCGGGCGCACTCGTGCCCGCCGTTCGCCGAACCGACCCGGTCGTAGAGGTAGCCGAGGTAGTACGGCGTGCCGATCACCGCCTGGGCCTCCTCGGCCGCCTCGCGGGCCAGGGCGGAGCCCGGGTCGCCGTCGTCCTCGGGCTCCAGCGAGCCGCCGGGGAGCGAGACGATGCCGTCCTTGGGGTTGATCAGGGTCAGCACCCGGCCGTCGGGCGCGAACAGCCAGCCCCACGACTGCTTCACCGACAGCCCGGCCGGCACCCGCTCGCCCGGCCGCCACGGCCAGCCCGCCGTGGGACGCCGCCGCACCCTGCCCAGCAGCTCGGCGATCTCCGCGCTGTACTCGATCCGGCTCATGCGTCCCCCTTTCGGTGTCGGGCTCGCCGGACCGGCGGTGCGCGAGGAGGACCTGCGTGCGCGGTTCAGGGCGGAGCGAGGGGAAGCGGCGGCGTGGGGCACCACGCGCTTCTCCTGTTGATCTTCCCCGAAATCTTCCCCGAACAGGCGGTCGATGAACAGTCCCCAGCGCCGCTTGGTGGACACGGAGACCTCACCCGGGTGGTCGGACCAGCGGCCCACCGCCCTCCGGACCCAGGTCGCCCCGGTCCGACGACGCCCCGCCGGGCCACGGCTCCCCGCCGGGCCACGACTGCGCGTCGGACGGCGGCCGCGGCCCGGACGGCGGCGCCTCGGGCAGCGGGAAGCCCGGCAGCGGCACGGCCCCGGGCGGGACGGGTACGCCCAGGGCGGCGTCGTCGGCGAGCGCGTCGACCACCTCCCGGACGGTCATCGGCCGCAGCCGGCCGGCCGCCAGGGCCCAGCCGCGCACCACCGGGCCACCGGGCGCCGCGGGATCCCCGTGCAGCAGGAGCGCGCCCGCGCCGCCGAGGGCCACGCCGGCCGCCAGGGTCGCGCAGAACGCCTCGGTGTCCCGGCCGCCGGCGAAGACGTACCCGCCGTCGCCGCGCACGTCCGCCGCCGCGGTGAGGTGCTCGCCGTCCTCCGGGCCGTGACAGCGCAGGGTCAGCAGGTGGCCGCCCGGCCCGGCGCCCTCGGCCAGCGCCAGGTGGACCGAGGCGACGTGGTGCATCACCGCCACCAGCCGCGCGTGCCCGGGCGGGCCGTCGCCGACCGCGTCCAGCAACACGGTGCAGGCGATCGAGATCCGTACCCGGGCGCGGTGGTCGTCGGCCAGCACCGGGAGCAGCTCGGTCAGCTGCTCGCCGCCGTAGACGAAGGGCTCGCCGGCCAGCTCCGGGTCGGCCGCGTACGCGACGCGCGCGGCCGCCGATCCGGGATCGAGGCCGAACGCCTCGCAGTAGTCCTCGTAGTCGGCCGGTTCGAACACCCGCAGGTGCACCTCGACGCCCTGCCCGCGCAGGGCCCGGAGCCGGGTCTCCGTCCGCCGCAGGTACTCCCGGAAGCCGAGGGCCCCGAACAGACCGTGCCGGGCCAGATCGGCGAAGTCGGCGGCGTGGACGGCCAGCGCGAGCGCCACCGGCTGCGGCGGCGGCGCACCCCGCGAGCCGCCCCGCCGCCGCGCCCGGGCACCGGGACCGCCCGGCCCGGCGCCGCCCCCACCCCCGGGCACCCGACCACCCGCCCGCCCACCCGGCAGCCGGCCACCGCCCCGACCGCCGGACGGCGGCCCACCCGGCGGCCCACCCGGCGGCCCACCGGAGGGACCGCCGGCGGACGGACCGCCCGGCCCCGGCCGCCGCCCCGCGCGGGCGGGCGCCGGACGCCCGGGCGAGGCCCGCCCGACCCGCCCGGCGGGCCCGCGAGCGCCGGACTCACGGGCAGCGGACTCACGGACGCCGGACTCACGGACGCCGGCGCCGTCGAGGTACGGGAACTGCACGGACATGGTTCCTCCCAGGGGCTCGTGCCGCGCCGCCCCGGGGCCCGAAGCGGCCGACGGTCGCGAACATACACACCGTCACCGACAAGCCACCCTGGGCGACCGTCCGAGGGGCCCCTCGGACGGGTGGGATTCCCGGTCCGGCCCGCGTTGTCGGTGCCGGACGTTATGGTCGGGGACCATGCGACTGCTGCATACCTCCGACTGGCACCTCGGGCGCTCCTTCCACCGGGAGAGCCTGCACGACGCCCAGCGCGCCTTCCTGGACCACCTCGTGGCGGTGGTCCGGGCCGAGCGCGTCGACGCCGTGCTCGTCGCCGGCGACGTGTACGACCGGGCGCTGCCCGGTCTGGAGGCGGTCGCCCTGTTCGACGACGTGCTGCACCGGCTGGCCGACCTGGGCGTGCCGACGGTGTTCATCAGCGGCAACCACGACTCGGCCCGCCGGCTGGGCGTGGGCGCGGGCCTGATCGGCCGGGCCGGCGTCCACCTGCGGACGGACCCGGGCGAGTGCGCGGTGCCCGTCCTGCTGGCCGACGAGCACGGGCCGGTCGCCGTCTACGGGCTGCCCTACCTGGAGCCGACGCTGGTCCGCGAGCGCTTCGGGCTGGCGCGCGGCGGCCACGCGGCGGTGCTCGGCGCGGCCATGGACGCCGTCCGGGCCGACCTCGCGACCCGCCCCGGGGGCACCCGGTCGGTGGTGCTGGCGCACGCCTTCGTCACCGGCGGCGCGCCCAGCGACAGCGAGCGGGACATCGCGGTCGGCGGTGTCGCCGCCGTCCCCGCCACCGTCTTCGACGGCGTGCACTACGCCGCGCTGGGCCATCTGCACGGCTGCCAGACGCTCGCCCCGCACCTGCGCTACAGCGGCTCGCCGCTCGCCTACTCCTTCTCCGAGGCCACCCACCGCAAGACCATGTGGTTGGTCGACCTCGCGGCGGACGGCTCGGTCGGGGCCGAGCGGATCGACTGTCCGCAGCCGCGCCCGCTGGCCCGCCTGCGCGGCCGCCTGGACGACCTGCTGTCGGCCCCGGAGCACGCCGAGCACGAGCAGTCCTGGGTGCAGGCCACCCTGACGGACCCGGGCCGCCCGAGCGAGCCGATGGAGCAGCTGCGCCGCCGCTTCCCACACACCCTGCAGCTGCTCTTCGACCCCCAGGAGAGCGAGGCGGCCGCCTCCCCCTCCTACGCGGCCAGGGTCAGCGGGCGGGCGGACCTGGAGATCGCCGAGGGTTTCCTGCGGCACGTGCGCCCCGGCGCCGAACCGGACGCGGAGGAGCTCGGCTGGCTGCGCGAGGGCTTCGAGACCGTCCGGGAGTCCGACGACCGCAAGGCGGAGCTGCCCCGATGAGACTGCACAGCCTGACCGTCACCGCCTTCGGGCCGTTCGCCGGCACCGAGACGGTGGACTTCGACGCGCTCGCCGCCGGCGGCCTCTTCCTGCTGCGCGGGGCCACCGGCGCGGGCAAGAGCAGTGTGCTGGACGCCGTCTGCTTCGCCCTCTACGGCGAGGTGCCCGGCGCCCGGCGGGCCAGCCGGCTGCGCAGTGACCACGCCGAACCACTGCGGCTCACCCAGGTCCGGCTGGAGCTGACGCTCGGCGGGCGGCGGCTGGAGATCACCCGGCTCCCGGAGCAGCTGCGCCCCAAGAAGGTCGGCAAGGGCACGACCGTCGAGCGCGCCCAGACGCTGCTGCGCGAGTGGGCCGCCGACAGCGGCGACGGCACGCCGGGCTGGCGGGCGGTCAGCAAGTCGCACCAGGAGGCCGGGGAGGAGATCCACCGGCTGATCGGGATGAGCCGGGAGCAGTTCTGCCAGGTGGTGCTGCTTCCGCAGGGGGACTTCGCCCGGTTCCTGCGCGGGGACTCGGAGGAGCGCAGCAAGCTGCTCCGGAGGCTGTTCGACACCGAGCGGTTCCAGCACGTCGAGGCCTGGCTGGCCGAGCAGCGCCGGTCGCACGAAGCCGCCGTCCAGACCGGCCGCCGGCGCCTGCGGGACTTGGCCAGCAAGGCCGAGCAGGCGGCCGGCCCGCAGGCCGAACCCGCCGCCGGCTGGGTGCCCGCCGAGGAGGAGCCGGCGCACCCCGCCGTCGACCTCACCTCCGGGGTGCTCGGCTGGGCCGCGATCCTGCGCAGCGGCGCCGCCGAGCAGCTCGCCGTCGCCGGTGCCGCGCTGGCCGGGGCCGAGGCGGGCCATCGCGGGGCCCAGGCCGCCCGGGGCGCCGCCGAGGAGCTGGCCGGGCGGCAGCGCCGTCACCGGGAGGCCGCGGCGGAGGCGGCCCGCCTCGCCGAGGGCGCTCCGGCGATGGAGCGTGACTTCGGCAGGCTGGCCGCTGCCCGGGCCGCCGTCGGGGTGGAGTCGGTGCTACACCTGCGCCGGGCCGCCGAGGCGGCCCACCGGGCGGCCCGCGAGGAGGAACGCCGCCACCGCGCCGCACTGGGCGGCGCACCGGACGGCGAGGGCCGGGCGCTGGCCCGGGCCGAGGCGGAGGAGCTCGCCGCGGCCGAGCACCGGCTGCGGGCGGAGGTGGTCCGGCTGGAGGCGGCCCGGGCCGACGAGCTCCGCTGCGCGGATCTCCGCCGGGAACAGGCGTCGCTGGAGGCCGACCGGCGCCGCGCCGAGGAGCTCGCCGAGGAGGCGGCCGACTGGCTGGCCGACTTCGACGGCCGGCTCGCCGCACTCCAGGAGGAGCAGTCCGCCGCCCGGGCCGCCGGCGCCCGGGTCGAGCAGCTGGACGTCCGGCGCGGCGAGCTGACCGAGCGGCTGGCCGCCGCCCGCCGCCGGGACGAGCTGCGGGCGGCGATCGCCCTGGCCGAGCCCCGGGCACTCGCCCGGCGCACCGAGGCGCTCGACGCCCGCGAGCACAGCCAGGACGTCCGCGAGCGCCGGCTCACCGGCATGGCCGCCGAGCTGGCGGCGCAACTGCGGGCGGGCGAGGCCTGCCGGGTCTGCGGTTCGCCCGAGCATCCGGAGCCGGCCCGACCCGCGAGCGGCCAGGTCGGCGCGGAGGACGAGGAGCGCGCCCGGGCCGCCCAGGCGCTGGCCGAGCGGGCCGCCGACACCGCCGAGCAGGAGCTGGCGGGCCTGCGGGTGCGCGAGGCGACCGCGGCCGGAGCGGCCGGGCCGGAGAGCGTCGCGGCCCTCGCCGAGACGCTGGGCGCGCTGGAGCGCGAGCACCGCGAGGCGCTGCGGGCGGCGGAGGGGCTGGACCCGGTCACCCGGGAGCTGGAGCGACTGGCACAGGACCAGGCCCGCCAGCTCGCCGCGCTGCGCGACGCCGGTGAGCGCACCGCCGCGCTGACCGCCCGGATCCAGACCCTCGGCGGCGAGCAGGAGGAGCTGACCCGCCGGGTGGCCGCGGCCCGGGGTGACGCGGCGTCGGTGTCCGGCCGGGCCTCGGCGCTGGCCCGGCTGGCCGGGGGCGTGGCGGCGGTCGCCGGCGCGGCCCGGGCCTGCGCGGAGGCGGCGCTGCGGCTGAAGGAGGCCGACGACGAACTGGCCAGGGCCGCCGTGGCGGCCGGCTTCCCGAGCCCGGAGGAGGCCACCGCCGTCCTGCTGCCCCGGGAGGAGCGCGACCGGCTGGAGGCCCGGCTGACCGGGCACCGCTCGGCGCTGGCCGCGGCGGAGCAGCAGCTGGCCCTGCCCGAGCTGGCCGAGGCGGCGGGCCGCCCGCCGGCCGACCTGCCCGGCACCCAGGCCGGGCTGCTGGCCGCCACCGACCGGCTCCGCCGGGCGCACGCCGCGCACGAGGCGGCCGGCGAGCGCTGCGCGGCGCTGGCCGGGATCGGGCGGCAGCTGGCCGAGCTGGCCGCGTCGCTGGCGCCGGCCCTGGACCGGTACGCCCGGATCAACCGGCTGGCCGCCGTCACCGCCGGCACCTCCACCGAGAACCGGCTGCGCATGCGGCTGGAGTCGTACGTGCTGGCGGCACGGCTGGAGCAGGTGGCGGCGGCGGCGAGCGCCCGCCTGGTCCGGATGTCGGGCGGCCGCTACACCCTGGTCCACAGCGACGGCCGGGGCACCGGCAACAAGCGCTCGGGCCTCGCCCTGCGGGTGGTGGACGCCTGGACCGGCACCGAACGGGACACCTCGACGCTCTCCGGCGGCGAGAGCTTCTTCGCCTCGCTCGCCCTGGCGCTCGGTCTCGCCGACGTGGTCACCGACGAGGCGGGCGGCATGCCCCTGGACACGCTCTTCATCGACGAGGGCTTCGGCACGCTGGACGAGCAGGCCCTGGAGGAGGTGATGGACGTCCTCGACGGCCTGCGCGAGCGGGACCGCGCGGTCGGCATCGTCAGCCACGTCGCCGATCTGAAGAGTCGCATCCCGGCCCAGCTGATGGTCCGCAAGGGCCGCCGGGGCTCCACCCTGGCGTTGGCCGGACGGGAGGACGTCTGACCGCCTGAGCGAGGCCCGGAGGCGCCGGGCCCAGAGGTACCGGACTCGGAGCTGCCGGGCCCGGAGGTACCGGACTCGGCAGCTACCGGGCCCGGAGGCTCCGCCGTCAGCCGGAGCAGGCGATCCGCTGCGCCTGCTGCCAGGTGCAGACCGGGCAGAGCGTGCTGCCGGGGTGGTCGGCGGGCAGTTCGGTCGGCTCCCCGCACAGCACGCAGTCCGCGCGCGGGCCGGTCGCCCCCGGGTCGTGCAGCAGGGCCGCCTCCAGGCCGGCGGCGCCGGGGGCGAGTTCGCAGACCGGGCCGTCCTCGTCGTTCTTCACCGCTTCGCTCATGCCGCCTTGATACTCCGCGCCCCCACCCCGCGGCAAGGCCGGCCCCGGCAACTCCGCCGGGCGGCCCGGAGGGCGGTGGGGAAACGGCACGCGGCAGGAACGGCCCGGGGCCGGGGCGACGCACCACTCCGGGCGGCCACCGGGGCGGGCACCCCGCTCACCCACCCACCCCGGGCCCGGCCGCCGGGCCCGGTTACGGTGGGCCCATGCCCACCTCGCCCACCGCCCTCCACCGGCGGCTGCTCGCCGCCCGCGCCGCCGCCCCCACCTACCCGGAGGTGGGCGCCAGCCGCGGGGCCCGGCTGCCCGCGGGCTACGCGCAGCTGCGGCGGCGGATCCACCTCGGACACGGGCCCGACGTCCTGGAGCGGGCCGGGCGGTACGTGCTCGGCTGGGGGTGCCAGCTGGGCAGCGGCTTCGCCGTCCACCCGTACGCGCCGGCCGAGGAGGGCGCGACCGTGCTGCTGCGGCTGAGCCCGCCCGGGCTGCGGCGTCCCCGGCTGGTGATCCCCTGCCGGGTGGTGTGGACGGTGGACGAGCCGGACCGGATCGGCTTCGCGTACGGGACGCTGCCGGGGCACCCGGAGTGCGGCGAGGAGGCGTTCCTGGTGAGCATGGACGCCTCGGGCGAGGTCTGGTTCGAGGTGACGGCGTTCGCCCGGCTCGCCTCCTGGTACGCGCGGCTCGGCCGTCCGGTGGCGGTGCTCTGCCAGTACCTGGCGATCGAGCGCTACCTCGCCGCCGTGGCGACGGCGGTCTCCTCCGTTGCGGCCGTCCCGCCGGGGGCCGCGGCACCGGCCCCCGGCGGGACGGCCGAGGTGGAGACGGCCCAGGACTCCCCCGGGCCCGGCGTGCTCGGCGCACCCGGCGTGCCCGGCGTGCCCGGCGTGCCCGGCGGCCGTACCGCCGCACGCTAGCCGGTCGGCCGGGGGGCCGGTCAGCCCAGGAAGGAGAGCCGGACCGTCCGGCGCGGATTGTCCCCGTTGGTGTCGATCAGGACGACGGACTGCCAGACGCCGAGCGCGAGTTGACCGCCGATCACCGGCAGGGTGGCATGCGGGGCGACCAGGCCGGGGACGACGTGGTCGCGGCCGTGGCCGGGGCTGCCGTGCCGGTGGCGCCAGCGGTCGTCGGCGGGGATCAGGTCGCGCAGCGTCGCGAGGAAGTCGTCGTCGCTGCCCGAACCGGTCTCCAGGACGGCGATTCCGGCCGTGGCGTGCGGCACGAAGACGTTGAGCAGGCCGTCGCGGCCGGCGGCCCGGTCGTTGAGGAACTCGGCGCAGCGGTCGGTGATGTCGAGGGCGACCTCGCGACGGCCGGTCGTGATCTCGAAGGTGGTGGAGTGGAAGGGCGTGGAGTTGATGTTGTCCGCCATGACGCTCATCCTCACCCACGGCCGGGGGTGCCCGGGACCGCCTCGCCGACTCTCCGTGCCACGGAGGCACGGTGCCGTACGGTGGACGGTCGGACAGTTCCGGGCCGATCCGGATCGGTCACGGGCCGATCCGGGCCGGCTGCGGCCCCCGGGTACGCCAAAGACCCGACGGTCCCTGAGGTCCGTCGGGCCGGATGTCGGTGGGCAGCGAGGGCCGAGGGCCCTAGCCGCGACCGCCGAACAGGCTTCGCCGCAGCCGGCGCAGTGGCGCCAGCAGCGACACCCGCACGTGGCGGCGCGGCGCGGAGGGGGCGCCGGCGCCGCGCGGCGTCAGCTCCCTTATCAACCCGAGCGCCTCGGCGGTGTCCACCGCCGGGAGTGCGGGCGCGCCGAGCACAGCCAGGTGACGCTCGATCCGACGGCCGGTCGCGCCGACGCCGCACTGGATCGCCGGCACGCGGGGCCGAGACCGCACTTGCATGTGTTCCATCAGTATTCCCACCCCTACGAGGCGCCAGGGCCGTGAGGCGAAGACTATCCGTGACAGACGGCCTTCGCGCAACCGTCCTGGTGTGCTGCCACCGTATCGTGCGGCGTCAACTGACGCCGCACCAGGGGCCACCCGGAGCGGTCACGACTAGGCATCAATGATGGTGCACGACCGGCCGCACGTCACCGGTGCCTCGGGGTCACACGCCCGGCGCTTGCCGGAGAGGCACGCGCCGGGCGCGCAGGGTCACCGGCGATCACGACCGGTGGGGCCCGGACGCGACCGGCGGCCGCCCCGCACGCCTGCGGAAGCACCCCCGAGCACTCGGGGCAGATAGTTCAGAAAGTGAACACAATCGAGGGATTGACGTGGAGGAAACCTCCAAGCAATATCTTCATCGACCGCGCATGCGCGAGCAGTCGTCCAGCACCACTCAACCGTGCGTTCGACTGATGAAGAACTCCGGCTCCCCCGAGCCACTGCCCGGCCGCCTCGACGCTGCGGTGGCCAGGCCCGGGAGGTGCTCGGACCGGCGGCCGGCCGTAGAGGGTCGGCCGGGCCGCCACCAGGCTGCCGGTGCCGCCCCGCACGGGGCCCGGCACCGGCGGCTCCGGGTCCTCGGACCGACCCGCACACGGCCCCGCCCCGGCAACACCCGGCCCCGCACCCCGGCCCGCGTCACCGGCCCGCACACGCCCCCCGCACACGCCCCACGCACAAGCTCCCCGCGCGGCAACACCCGGCCCCGCGCCCCACCCCGCACCGCGCGAATCCGCTCCCCGACCGCGCTCGGTAGACTCGGCCAGCGTGCCAGTCCTCCTCAGCATCGTGCTCCCGGTCCACGGGGTCGAGCGCTACCTCCCCCGCTGCCTCGACTCGATCCTGGAAGCCACTCCCGCCGGGGAGTCGCGCTTCGAGGTGATCGCGGTCGACGACCTCTCCCCCGATCGCTGCGGCGCGATCCTGGACGAGTACGCGGCCCGCGACCCCCGGTTGCGCGTGCTGCACCTCACCGAGAACCAGGGCCTCGGCGGCGCCCGGACCGCCGCCCTCCCCGAGGTGTGCGGCGAGTACGTCTGGTTCGTCGACAGCGACGACTGGCTGCCGGACGGCACCGTCTCCGCGCTCCTCGACGAGCTCGCGCAGGAGCGCGACCGCGAGACGCCCGCCGACGTACTGCTCACCGACTTCACCCACGTCTACCCGGACGGCGGGACGGAGCCCAATCCCTGGCGCCACCTGCTGGTCGGCTCGCCGCTGGTCGACGGCTGCACCCTCGCCGAGCACCCCGCGCTGTTCCGGACCGTGATGTCGGTGTGGAACAAGGTGTTCCGCCGCGACTTCCTGCTCGGCCTCGGCGTCTCCTTCGGGCGCGGCTTCTACGAGGACATCTCGGTCACCTACCCGGCCCTGCTGGCGGCCGGCCGGCTGCGCTACCTCGACCGCGCCTGCTACTTCTACCGGCGCGGGCGCCCCGGCGCGATCACCAGCACCGCCTCCCCCAAGCACGCCGACGTCTTCGCCCAGTACGACGCGATCTTCGACTTCCTGGACCGCCCGGACCGGCCCGGCCGCCCCGTGCCGGACGCGCTGCGCACCCTCGTCTTCGAGCGGACCGTCCAGCAGGCGCTGACCGTCCACGACACCCCGGGGCTGGTCCCGGCCGAGCTGCGCAAGGACTTCTTCCGGCGGATCGCCGAGCACTTCGCCCGGCACCGCCCGGCGGGCTACCGCTTCCCCGGCGGCCTGCGCGGCGTGCAGTACCGGCTGGCGGCGCGCGGCGCCCGGGTCGCGTACGCGGAGCTGCGCCGCACCGGGCGGCTGCCCCGCGAGCTCAAGCGGGGGGCGCGGGCGGTCGCCCCGGCGGTGAAGAAGGGGGTGCGCAGCGGCGCCCGGTTCACCGCGTACAACGCCTTCCGCCGGCTCCCGCTGGACGAGCACCTGGCGGTCTACGCGGCGTACTGGCACCGGGGTTACGCGTGCAGCCCGGCGGCGATCTACGAGAAGGCCAAGGAACTGGCCCCCGGTGTGCGGGGCGTCTGGGTGGTGGAGAACCGCACGCAGGCGGCCACGCTGCCGGCCGGGGTGCCGCACGTGATCGTCAACACCCCCGCCTACCTCAAGGCGATGGCGACCGCCAAGTACTTCGTGAACAACGTCAACTTCCCGCGCACCATGGCGAAGCGGCCGGGGACGGTGCACGTCCAGACGCAGCACGGGACGCCGCTGAAGGCGATGGGGATGGACCTCAGGGACCACCCGGTGGCCGCCGACGGGATGGACTTCGACCGGCTGCAGGAGGCCGTCGACCGCTGGGACTTCCTGGTCTCCTCCAACCCGCACACCAGTGAGCACTTCGCCCGGGCCTTCCCCGGCCGCTACGAGATGCTGGACACCGGCTACCCGCGCAACGACCGGCTGGCCGTCACCACGGCGGCCGAAGTCGCGGCGATGCGCGAGCGGTTCGGGCTGACGCCGGGCCGCACGGCGGTGCTGTACGCGCCGACCCACCGCGAGGGCCGGGGCGGGTACGTACCGCTGCTGGACGTGCGCGAGCTGGCCCGGCGGCTGGGCCCCGGCTTCACGCTGCTGGTACGCACCCACTACTTCCACACCGGCGGCCCGGGCGACCTGGTGGCGGGCGAGGACGCGGCCGAGATCGTGGACGTCTCGGCACACCCGACCGTGGAGGACCTCTACCTCGCGGCGGACGTCCTGGTCACGGACTACTCGTCGATGATGTTCGACTACGCCGTGCTGGACCGGCCGATCGTGATCTTCGCACCGGACTGGGAGGAGTACCGGCGGGTGCGCGGGGTCTACTTCGACCTGTTCGCGGAGCCGCCGGGCGCGGTGACGGTGGACGCCGACGGGCTGGCCGCGGCGCTGCTGGCGGGCGACCCCGAGCCGGCGGCGCGGGCGAAGTTCCGGGAGCGGTTCTGCCCGTGGGACGACGGCGGGGCGGCCGAGCGGGTGGTCCGCCGGGTGTTCCCGACCGGGGCCTGAGCGGAGCGGCGGGCCGGCCCGGGTGACCGGCCGGCCCGGACGCCCCGCCGGGACGCGACCGACCCGGGACGCGAACCGCCGGGACGCGACCGGCCGGCACGCGCCCGGCCCCGGTCGCCGAGGCCCCGGAAACGCGGCAGCGGGGCCCCGGGGAGTCCCGGAGCCCCGCCCGAAGCGGACTCAGCCCTGGCGCGCGGCCAGGAACTCGTCGAAGGTCAGCTCACCGTCGTGGTTGGTGTCCATCTGGTTGATGATGGCCTCGGCCATCGAGATCGACGTGGTCAGGTCGCCGAGCTCGCGGGCGACCTTCGCGTACTCGGCGGCGGTGATCCGGCCGTTGCCGTTCACGTCGTACTTGTCGAACGCCGCGCGGATGGTGTCGACGTCTGCCATGGGTGGCCCCTCCTGAATGAACTGCATGACTGCGATGATCTGCATGACTGCTGATGTGCGTTTCCGACGGCCGTACCCTACCCGGCCGTGGCGAGCGCCACGGTTGCCGGGAGTGGACGGGCTCGGGGGTGGGTGTCGTAGTCTGCGGGTCTGATCCCGGCCCGGCCGGGGAACGACCGCCGATTGTCGTCTGTTCAGGCCCGGGCACCTCTCGGGCGTGCTCGTCCTGGGAGGGACCCATGCTCGATCTCGTCACCAAGCTGGTGCTGAAACCGCTCGCGCGGGGGATCTGGCGGCCGACCATCGAGGGCCTGGAGAACGTGCCGCGCAAGGGCGGCGTGATCCTGGCCAGCAATCACCTCTCGTTCATCGACAGCGTGGTCATCCCGCTGACCGCGCCGCGCCGGGTGCACTTCCTGGCCAAGGCCGAGTACTTCACCGGCACCGGGATGAAGGGCGCGCTGTCCAAGGGCTTCTTCGAGGCGATCGGCGCGGTGCCGGTCGAGCGCGGCACCTACCGCTCCGCCCAGGCCTCGCTGGAGTCGGCCCTGGAGATCCTGGAGGACGGCAAGGCCTTCGGCATCTACCCCGAGGGCACCCGCTCGCTGGACGGCCGCCTCTACCGGGGCAAGACCGGCGTGGCCTGGCTGGCCCTGACCGCCGGCGTCCCGGTGGTGCCGGTGGCACTGGAGGGGCCGGACCAGATCCTCCCGATCGGCAAGCGCGTCCCGCGGGTGCGCAAGGTGACGGTCCGCTTCGGCGAGCCGCTGCACTTCGACGAGCTGCACGGCCAGGCCCGTTCACTCAAGGCGCGCCGTCAGGTCACCGACGAGGTGATGCGGGCGATCCAGCAGCTCTCCGGCCAGGAGGTCGCGGAGACCTACAACGAGATCCCCAAGGCCGCCTGAGCCACCGCCCGGAGCGCCTACCGCTTCTCGAGCACCGGGACCGGCGCCTCACGGCGCAGCAGCGCCGCGTACCGGCCGTCCGCCTCGACCAGTTCGTCGTGGCTGCCCAGCTCGACGACCTCGCCGCGGTCCAGCACGACGATCTGGTCGGCGGCGCGGACGGTGGAGAGCCGGTGGGCGATGGTGATGGTGGTCCGGCCGGCCGCGAGGGTGTCGATGGCCTGCTGGACGGCGTGTTCGGTGCGGTTGTCCAGCGCGCTGGTGGCCTCGTCGAGGATCAGCACGGGCGGGTTGCGCAGGATGGTCCGGGCCAGCGCGAGGCGCTGCTTCTCCCCTCCCGAGAAGCGGTAGCCGCGCTCGCCGACCAGGGTCGCGTAGCCGTCCGGGAGCCCGGCGATGGTGTCGTGGATCTGCGCGGCCCGGGCGGCGGCGACGAGGTCCTCGTCGGTGGCGTCCGGCTTGGCGAAGCGCAGGTTGTCGGCGACGGAGGCGTGGAAGAGGTAGGTCTCCTGGGAGACCACGCCGACCGCCCGTGACAGCGAGTCGAAGGACAGCTCGCGGACGTCGACCCCGTCGATCGTGACCCGGCCGCCGGTCACGTCGTAGAGACGGGGGACGAGGTAGCTGAGCGTGGTCTTGCCGGAGCCGGTCTCGCCGACCACGGCGAGTGAGCTGCCGGCCGGGACCTTGAGCTCGACACCGGCGAGCGTGGGCCGCTCCTGCTCCGGGTCGTAGCGGAACTCGACTCCCTCGAAGCGGACCTCGCCGCGGACCTTCTCCAGCACGGCCGGCCGCTCGGGCTCGGCGATCTCCACCGGGAGGTCGAGGTACTCGAAGATCCGCTGGAACAGGGCCAGCGAGGTCTGCACCTGGACGCCGGTGGAGAGCAGGCCGATGGTGGGCCGGAACAGGCCCTGCTGGAGCGAGACGAAGGCCACCAGGGTGCCGACCGAGACGATCGGCGAGCCGCCGGCCGCGGCCAGGCCGGCCGCCCAGTAGATCACCGCGGGCATCGCGGCCATCACGATCTGGATGGTGTTCATCCGCCAGCGCCCGGCCATGCTGGAGCGCACCTCCAGCTCGGCGAGCCGGTCGGACTGTCCGGTGAACTCCCGGGCGAGCGAGTCGGAGCGGCCCATGGTGCGGCCGAGCAGGATGCCGCTGACCGAGAGGGACTCCTGGACGGCCGAACTCATCGCGGCGAGCTGCTTCTGCCGCTCGCCGGTGATCTTCTTGCGCTCGTTGCCGACCCGGCGGCTGATCCAGACGAAGACCGGCAGGAGCAGCAGCGAGACGACGGTGAGCCGCCAGTCCAGTGCGACCATGGCGACCACCGAGGCGACCACGCTGGTGAAGTTGGAGACCAGCGAGGTGGCGGTGGAGGTCACGGTGGACTGCATGCCGCCGATGTCGTTGGCGATCCGGGACTGCACCTCGCCGGTGCGGGTGCGGGTGAAGAACGCCAGCGACATCCGCTGGAGGTGGCTGTAGACGGCGGTGCGCAGGTCGTGCATCACGCGCTGGCCGACGGTGGTGGAGATCAGCGTCTGCAGCACGTTGAAGACGCTGTTGATCACCGCGGTGGCGATCATGCCGAGCGCGAGCAGGCTGAGCAGGCCGGTCCGGCCCTGCGGGATGGCGGTGTCCAGGACGGCCTTCAGCAGGAACGGCGACACCACCGAGACCACCGCGGAGGCCG
The DNA here is from genome assembly GCF_053587085.1 of Kitasatospora sp. NPDC003701. Taxonomy (NCBI): domain Bacteria; kingdom Bacillati; phylum Actinomycetota; class Actinomycetes; order Kitasatosporales; family Streptomycetaceae; genus Kitasatospora; species Kitasatospora sp. NPDC003701. Next base: position 86,442 of record NZ_JBSFNM010000006.1, on the reverse strand, counting down.
CCACCAGCGCGCCGACCACGGTGAGCCGGCCGGAGTACGGGCGGAACAGCGCGAGGATGCGGCGCCACTGGGCCGGCGGGCGGGGCTCGCCCTCGGCCTGGGCGGGTGGGGTCCATCGGATGCCGTCGGGCCTCAAGGGCGGGCCTCCCTGGGTCGGACGCGCGGGGGCGCGGTGGGCACGGCGCCGCACGAGGGTGCGGCGGGCACGGTGGGCACGGCGATCGGGCGGCCGCCGGTATAGCGAGGATAGCTCATAGTTAGCCAAGCTAATAGTGAGGCTCTCTCTATTCCCGCGGCCGCCGGGCGGTCACCGCGCCCCGGCCCCCCGGGGGGGCGCCCCCCGGGCCGGGCGCCGCCCCTCAGTCGGTCCGGTACGTCCGCGCCGCCTTGGAGGAGACCCCGCCGAGCTTGCCGGACGGCAGCAGGCGGGCGATCGCGACCGCGAGCTTGTAGCGCTTGCTCGGAACGGACAGCGAGCGGCCCCGCGCCAGGTCGCGCATGGCCTCGTCGACGACCCGCTCGGCCGACAGCCAGCCCCAGGACGGGATGTTGCCCGTACCCATGCCGGCCCGCTGGTGGAACTCGGTGTGGGTGAAGCCCGGGCAGAGCGCCATCAGCCGCACGCCGCTGCCGCCGAGGTCGCGCATCACGCCCTGGGTGAAGCTCACCACCCACGCCTTGCTGGCGCCGTACGTGCCGCGCGGCAGGAAGGCCGCCACCGAGGCGACGTTGACGATCGCGCCCCGCCGGCGCTCGCGCATGCCGGGCAGGGCCGCCGTGGTGAGCCGCAGGATCGCCTCCACGTGCACCTTCAGCATGTCCAGCTCGTCCTGGAGCGGGACGGTCAGGAAGGCGCCCTTGTTGCCGAAGCCGGCGTTGTTCACGAGCAGGTCCACCGGGTGGGCGGCGTCGCCCAGCCGGGTCTCGACGGCCGCGATGCCGGCCTCGGTGGCGAGGTCGGCGGTCAGCACCTCGGTGTCGACGCCGAACTTCGCCCGCAGGTCGTCGGCGGCCTTCTCCAGCCGCTCGGCGTCCCGGGCGACCAGGACGAGCCGGTAGCCGCTTCGGGCGAGCCGGCGCGCGAAGGCGGCTCCGATGCCGGCGGTCGCGCCGGTGATCAAGGCAGTGGTGGTCATACAGCGACCGTATCTACTCACGAGTATCCGCGACAGCCCCGGCGGCTCCGCTGCGCGACACGGACGTACCTCTCGGTGATGCCAGTCACGGAGAGTGCACCAGTGGCGCCGGATGGTTCGTGCGCCTATCGTCGGTGAAGGGGGCATCGCCGGACCAGGCGATGAAACTTCGATGAGGAGGCATCCAGATGCTTACTCAGACCACCCGGACCACGCGGTCGACGCTCGCCACCCAGGCGGAGCTCGACGCACTCGGCATGTTGATCACGGAGGACGAGGCGACCGTCAGCGACGCGCCCACGTACCGTCCCGAAGCCGCCGCCCTGCTGCTGCTGGCAGGTGCCCTGCTGTTGTCGCCGAAGCCGCCGAAGGAGAAGACCCGGTAACTCGGGACCGACGGTACCCGGCACCGCGCGGAGTCTGCGGACGCACTGCCGCCCGTGACACCGCGACGCCCTCTTCAAGGAGACGCACGCACCATGCCAACCGCCGATCTCTCGCTCCGTGACGAATACGCCGCGGCGGTGGAGCGGCTGGCAGGCCGCACCCTCGACGCCCTCCGGGGAGTCGGGGGTGCGGTCACGCCCGCCGCGCCCGACACCGGGCCCGCGCCGCGCCCGGTCCTCGCCGCCGCCCGGGTGCTCGGGCCGGACGTGCTCGCACCCCAGGCGCTGGGCGCGGCCGGGGCCGACGAACAGGCCGTCCTGCTGCTGACCGAAGCCCACCGGGCCTTCCCGCTCGCCGCCTTCCCGGCACCCGCCGACCCGGGATCCCCCACCTCCGCCGGGGCCGCCCGGTCCGCCGACGAGGACCGGGCCGCCGGTGCCGTCCTCGTCGCCGCGTGGCGGGACTGGGCCACCACCGTGCTGCTCTCCCGGACACCCGGCCCCGTCGCCGACCCCCCGTTCCCCGAACCGACCGGCGACCCGGCGCAGGACCGGGGCACGCCACATCCCGGCCACGCCCCTCGGCCGGAGCCCTACGCCTGGCAGGCCTGGTCGGTCCGGATGGCCCAGCTGTCGGCCCTCGCCCTCCCCGGCCTGGACGGGCCCCTGCACGACGCGGCCCGCGAGCACACGCTCGACCTGGCCCGCGGCGCCGTCCGTTCGCTACTGCGCTGCGACTACCGGGTCGCCGCCCGGCTGACCCGATGGCTCGCCTGGCTCGCCGCCGACGGACGGCCGCTGCCCCTGGAGGTCGAACCCATGCTGGACCGGATCCGGGCCGTGGGTGACGGCAGCGCCCGCACCGCCCTCGAACTCGCCGTCGCCGACCACCTACTGAGCGGAGCAGCTTCATGACCGACCATCAGCTCCTCTCCTCCGCACAGCAGTTGGGCTCCCGCGCGATGGCCTGGCTGCACAGTTGCCATGAGCGCGGCTTCGGCCGGCTCCCCGACGACGTCACCATCGACCTGGCCGATCCGAACAACGCCTACAAGCCGCTCGCCGAGTCCGCCCTGGCCGCTTCACTCGTCCTGCGGGACGGCGTCACCGGCCCGCACGACGCCCGCATCGCCCGCGAACTCCTGGACTTCGGCTGGTCCCAGCTGCGGGAGGGCAACCTCCTGTACGAGCGGCTGCTGCGCTACCCGGTGATGACCGACCCGCTGGAGACGTACGTCCACTTCGCCCGGGCCGGCTACCGGCACGCCCCGCTGGAGGAGTTGCTGGAATCCCTGACGAAGGTCCGCGGGATCCAGGCCATCGAGATGATGCCCAACCGGCGGCTCGCCCTCGCCAACGCGCGCCGGGTGATCGGACTGCGCAACCAGCCCGACGACTGGGACGCCCTCACCGCCCGGACCTGGCTCGGCGCCACGCCGGAGCCCTGGGCGATCGACTGGCTGACCGGTTACCACATCACGCACGCCGTGTTCCACCTCACCGACTGGGGCGCCCGGCCCGAGGGCATGCCCGAACCGATGCGCGACTACGTCCGCGACTGGCTGCCGGTCTGGGTCGACACCTGGCTGGAGGTCGGCCAGTGGGACCTCGTCGGCGAGCTGCTGGTGGTCGACTCGTGCATCGGGGAGCCCGTCACCGGCACGCAGGGCTGGCAGGCCCTGGCCGCGATCCAGCGCGAGGACGGGCTGATCCCGCGCGAGAGCGCCGAACCGGTCTCGGACGACCCCGAGCAGGCCTTCCGCGACCACGAGCACACCGCCGTCGTCGCGGTGGTGGCCGGCACCGTCACCCTGTCCCGGGCGCTCGGCGGCGCCGCGGTCGCGGCCTGAGCGCGATGGCCGACCCGGACACGATGACCGGCCCGGACCGCACCTCCCGGCGGGCCGTGGCGCCGGGAGGCGGGGCGGTCTTCAGCGGTCCGGGCGCGGACCACGTCCCCGCCCTGGTCCGGGCCGCCACACCGTACGCCACCGCCGTCACGCTGGCCGTGGCCCAGGGCGACCGGACCGCCGTCCACTGCCACGGACGGACCGCCCGCGACGGGGAACCCTGCACACCCGACACCGTCTACGAACTCGGCTCCGTCACCAAGACGTTCACCGCGCTGCTGCTCGCTGTCATGGCCGCCCGGGGTGAACTCGCCCTGGACGACCCGCTGGAGCGCCACCTCCCGCCGGACTGGCGCCCGCCGGACCTCCGGCACGGCGGCCCGATCCGGCTGCTGCACCTGGCCACCCACACCTCCGGCCTGCCCAAGCTCCCGCCCGGACTGCTCACGACCGCCCTCCCCACCTGGACCAGCAACCCGTACGTCGCCTTCGACGACCGGCGGTTGCGCGCCGGCGTGGCCCGAACCACCGTGCGCCACACGCCCGGTGCGCGGTACGGGTACTCCAACTACGGAGTCGGCCTGCTCGGCCGGCTGCTCGCCGAGACGGGCCGCACCAGCTACGCCGAGCTGCTCGCCGACCGCCTGCACCGCCCGCTCGGCCTGCGCACCGCCACCTGCTCCCCCGACGCCCCGCACCGCGCCACCGGCCACCGGCGCGGCCGGCCGCTCCCGCCCTGGCTCATCCCCGGACTGCCGGGCGCGGGCGCCATCCGGGCCGGCGGCGCCGATGTGCTGCGCTTCCTACGCGCCCATCTGTCGCCGGTCGAGGGCGAGTTGGGGCGCGCACTGCGCGACGTCCAGCGCCCGCGGCTTCGGCCGGCACATTCGACGGACCGACTCGGGCTGGTCTGGAACCTGCGCGGCACCGCGGACGGCCGCGACCTCTACTTCCACTCCGGCGCCACCCGCGGGTTCACCGTCGTGGTCGGCTTCTGCCCGCAGACCGCGACGGCGGTCGCCGCCCTCACCAACACCGGCCCGGCCCTCGACGGACGCTTCGTGCAGTCGGCGTACGACATTCTGAAACAGCTCGCGAAGCCGACGGACTGAGCGGCACCGGACGGGGCGGCGGGCGGAGCCGGGGCAGGCGGGTGCGGACCACTGCGCGCCGAGGCCCGGCCGCCCCCGTCGCGCGGGGCCGGCCGGGCCTGGGCGGTCAGCGCTTCTCGGTGTGTGCGGCGCTGTCGGCGGCGCCGCCGGCGCCCACCGGGCGGAGCCGGGAGGCGGCGGTGGCGGCCAGTTGCGGGGCTAGCCTGGCCATGTCGCGGGAGCCGACGGCGGCGATCAGCGAGGGCAGGATCCAGCGGACCGGCTGCATGCCGCGCAGCCAGGGCTGGGCGTAGACGTGGGCGGAGCGGCGGGCGATGCCGGCGACCAGGCGGTCCACGGCCGGGCCCAGCGGGTACGTCTTGTTGGCCGGCCAGGGCAGCCGGTCGCGCATCTGCTTGAGGACGGCGTCCTGGTCGGCGCCGCGAACCATGTCGGTGTCGGTCCAACTCAGGTAACCGACGCCGACCTTGACGCCCTGGTGGGCGACCTCGGCGCGGATCGAGTGGGCGAAGGCCTCGACACCGGACTTGCTGGCGCAGTAGGCGCTCATCAGCGGGGCGGGCGTGAGCGCGGCGAGCGAGGCGATCTGGAGCAGGTAGCCGCGGCTCTCGGCGAGCGCCGGGAGGAAGGCACGCGCGGTGGCCACGCTGCCGAGCAGGTTCACCTCGATCACCCGGCTGAACGCCCGGTGGTCGCTGTCCAGCAGCGGGCCGCCGATGGCGATGCCCGCGTTGGCGACCACCACGTCGATCCGGCCGTAGTGCTCCTTGATCTGCCGGGCGGTCTCGGTGAGCGCCTCGATGTCGGTGACGTCGGCCTCCCAGGCGGTGGCGCCCGGGCCGCAGAGCGCGGCGACGTCCTTGAGCTCGGCGGGCTCCAGGCCGAGCAGGGCCACCTTGGCGCCCTGCAGGGTGAGCTTGCGGGCCAGCGCGGCGCCGACACCGCGCGCGGCACCCGTGACGACGACGACCTGTGCGGACAGCGGCAACGTGGCGCTCATGCGGTCAGGCTCCTCTGGGGGGAAGGACGGTGGGCGGCGGGCAGGTGGGCGGCCGCGAGCCGGTCGATCTCGGCGGCGACCTCGGCCGGCCGCTCGATCGGTGCCATGTGGCCGACCCCGGGCAGCAGGAGCAGGCCCTGCGGGTCGGGCAGTGCGGCGACGATCCGGTGCGCGTGCACCGGCGGCGTCAGCCGGTCGTCGGTGCCGACCACGACGGCGGTCGGCACCGTGAGCCGCGCCAGCCCGGCACGGACGTCCAGCACGTCCAGGACGCCGCCCCAGCGGGCCCGGACGGCGGCCGGGCAGGCGTGCACGATGCGGGCCGTCGCCTCGACCCGGTCGGCGGCCGAACCCGGGCCCATGGTCGCGTACTTGAGCGCGGCCCGGCTGACCGGGCCGACCGGCCCGAGCGGCAGCCGCGAGCGCAGCCCCTGGCGGTGCAGGAAGCGGCGCAGCCGCGGCGAGCGCACCGCCTCCGGCAGGACGCGCAGCTCGGCCACCAGATCGGCCGCGCCGGTGGAGACCAGCACCGCGGCGGCGGTGCGCTCGGCCACCTCGGGGCGGCCGGCGGCGGCCATCACGGTCATGCCGCCCATGCTGTGGCCGGCCAGGACGGCCCGCTCCCCCGCCGGGACGGTCCGGGTGAGCACGGCGGAGAGGTCCTCGGCGAGCGCCCGGGTGGAGTAGCGGAGCCGGCTGGGCGGGACTTCGCTGCGGCCGTGGCCGCGCTGGTCGTAGGTCACCACCCGGTAGCGGTCGGCGAGCCGGTGGATCACCGGCGCCCAGAAGAAGGTCGAGCAGGTCCAGCCGTGGGCGAGCACGACGGTCGGGGCGCCGGGCTGCCCGTGGATCTCGGCGTGCAGCCGGCTCCCGTCCGCCGAGCGGATCTCCAACTCCTCGGCGGGGGCGGGCGGGACGCAGTCGGCGGGGATCGCGGGGCTCACGCCAGGGCCTCCTCGGGCGCGGCGGCGGCCCGGGAGGCCGGCGCGGTCCGCATGATCAGCTCGTACTCGGCGAGGTCGACCTTGCGGGTGGCCCGGCGGAAGGAGGTGGTGGAGCCGGGCCAGAGCACGGTGTTCTTGCCGCTGCTGTCCAGGTACCAGCTGCGGCAGCCGCCGGTGGTCCAGACGGTCCGGTCCATCCGGTGCTGGAGTTCGAGGTTCCAGTGCCGCTGGGCGCGCGCGGTCGGCTGCATCGCGGTGGCACCGACCGAGCCGAGCGTGGTGAGGGCGTCGACCAGGTAGTTCAGCTGGGACTCGATCATCAGGATCATCGAGCTGTTGCCGAGACCGGTGTTGGGGCCGATCACGAAGAAGAGGTTGGGGAAGCCGTGCACGGTGGAGCCGCGCAGCGCCTCCATGCCGTCCTTCCACTCCTCCGCGAGGCTGGTGCCGTTGGCCCCGAACACCCGGGCGCCGATGGGCATGTCGGTGACGTGGAAGCCGGTGCCGAAGACGATCGCGTCCGCCTCGTGCTCGCTGCCGTCGGCGGCGACCAGGGTCGAGCCGCGCACCTCGCGCAGGCCGGCGGCGACCACCTCGGTGTTGGCGGCGGCGAGCGCCGGGTAGTAGGTGTTGCTGAGCAGGATGCGCTTGCAGCCGATCCGGTAGTCCGGCGTGAGCTTGGCGCGCAGCGCGGGATCGGCGACGCCCTGGGCGATGTGCCGCTCGGCGAGCTGCTGGACCACCTTCAGCAGGCCGGGCCGGCGGACGAAGGCGTCGACCTGGAGCTCCCGGAGCGCGAACAGGGTGCCCCGGCGGAGCTTGGTGGTGACGGGCAGCCGGCTGTGCAGCCACTTCTCGGCCTCGGTGATCGCGCGGTCGCGGCGCGGCAGGACCCAGGCCGGGGTGCGCTGGAAGACCGTCAGCCGGCCGACCCGCGGCTGGATGTTCGGGATGATCTGCGCGGCGGAGGCGCCGGTGCCGACCATCGCGACCCGCTTGCCGGCGAGGTCGAAGTCGTGGTCCCAGCGGGAGGAGTGGAACACCTTGCCGGTGAAGGAGTCCAGGCCCGGCAGCTCGGGGATCTGCGGGTCGGCGAGCGGTCCGGCGGCGGAGACGACGGCGTCGGCCGTCCACTGGCCGGCCGTGGTGGTGATCCGCCAGCGGGTCCGGTCGGCCTCCCAGCGCGCCTCGGTGACCTCGGCGTTGAAGCGCAGGTGCGGGCGGATGCCGAAGACGTCGGTGACCTTCTCCAGGTAGGCGCGGATGTCGGGCTGGCCGGAGAAGCTGCGCGGCCAGTCGGGGTTGGGCGCGAAGGAGAAGGAGTAGAGGTGGGAGGGCACGTCGCAGGCGCAGCCGGGATAGCTGTTGTCGCGCCAGGTGCCGCCGACCGAGTCGGCGCGCTCCAGGATGACGAAGTCGGTGATGCCGGCGCGGCGCAGCCGGACACCGGCGCCGATGCCGCCGAAGCCGGAGCCGATGACGGCCACCCGGACGTGCGGGACATCGGGGGCGGCCGCCGGGCCGGCCTCGGCGGTCGCGGTGGCCTCGGCGCTCGCGGTGGCCTCGGCGCTCGCGGTGGCCTCGGCGGTCGCGGTGGCCTCGGCGCTCGCGGTGGCCTCGGTCGCCGGGGTGGCGTCGGCCCGGCCGGTCGAGGCGTCCAGGGGGTCCCGGTCGGACGCGTCGGGGCGGGGGCGCTTGGTGCTGGATGCCATGCGGCGTCCTCCTGAGGGTGGGGGCCGTGAGGTGCGCACTGCCGCGACGTGCCGTCGTGCGTGCTGCCATGGTGCCGTCATGCCGTCGCGATAACCATGCCAGCAATCACTGGCACGATTGGCAGAGTAGCCCTTGCCGACAGCGGAGGGAAGAAGCCCGGCCACGTCACTTCGGCGATCGCCGGTCCTATGCTGAGCGCCGTGGACAAGGTCAGAGCAGCTGCGGGCGACGGACGACGCGAGTACCGGGTGGAGGAACTGGCCGAGGCGGCCGGCATCACCACCCGGACGCTGCGTTTCTACCGCGAGCGCAAACTGCTCCAGCCGCCGCGCAAGGAGGGCCGGATCGCCTGGTACGGCGACGCCCACCTGGCCCGGCTGCGGGTGATCGCCGAGCTGCTGGAGCGCGGCCACACGCTGGGCGGGATCGCCGAGCTGATCGGCGCCGGCGAGAGCGGCCGGGACGTCGCCGAGCTGATCGGCCTGGAGGCGGCGATCGTCGCGCCCTGGTCGGACGAGACGCCGGTCCACCTGGACTGGGACGAGCTGAAGACCGCCTTCGGCGACCAGCTCACCGAGGAGAACACCGCCGAGTCCATCGCCCAGGGGTACATCACGGTCGAGGAGGACGGGATCACCCACGTCAGCCGCCGGCTGATGGACGCCACCACGGCACTGGTCGCCGAGGGCGTGCCGCTCACCGTCGTGCTGGAGGCGAGCCGCCGGACCCAGGAGCACGTGGACGCGATCGCCGAGATCTTCACGGCGCTGGTCCGCGACCAGCTCCTCCTGCCGCTCGCCGCCGACACCCCGCTGGCACCGGGCGAGGCGGCCCGCCTCACCGAGCAGATCCTGCGGGTGCGACCGCTGGCCCGGACGGTCACGGACGCCCAGTTCGCCCTGGCCATGGACCGGCGGGTGCACGCCGAGTACGACGAACTCCTGCGGCAGCGACTGGAGCAGCGCGAGGACGTCCGGGAGGACGGGCGCGAGGACGGGCCCGGGGGCGGCCGGGAGGCCGCCGACGGCTGACCGACGACCGACCGGCGGCGGCCCGGTGGCCCGGCGGAGCCCGCAGGCGTAGCCGCACCCGTCGGCGGGCAGGGATCGGGGCGCCTCGCCGCCTTCCGGATCGGAGTCGCCCGATGCTCCCCACCCTCACCCGCCGCGCCGTGCTCACCCTCGCCTCCGGACTCGCGCTCGCCGCCTGCGGCTCGTCCGGGAACGGCCCGGGGGCCGCACCGACCGCCACCCGTGTCGTGCGGCACGCGCGCGGCGAGAGCGCGGTGCCGCAGCGCGCCGCCCGGGTCGTCGTCCTGGACACCGATGCCCTGGACTCCGCCGTCACGCTCGGCCTCATCCCGGTCGGCGCCACCACCGTCGCCGAGGGCGCGCCCTTCTCCGGCTACCTGCCGGCGGACCGGCTGGCCGGGACCAAGGCCGTCGGCACCATCGGCCAGCCCAACCTGGAGAGCATCGCCGCGCTCGAGCCGGACCTGATCCTGAGCAACCAGGTCCGCGACGACAAGCGGTACGACGAACTGTCGAAGATCGCGCCGACCGTCCTGACCGCGACCACCGGGCCCGCCTGGAAGGAGAACGTCCGGCTGCACGCCGACGCGCTGGGCCGCCGGAGCGAGGCCGCGGCGGCGGAGTCGGTCTACCGGGCCGAGGTGGCCGAGCTGGTCACCGCCCTCGGCGGGCCGGCGAGAGCGGCGGCCACCAGGGTGGAGATGGCCCGCTTCCTGGCCGGCGCGCCCACCCGGCTCTACCTGAACGACACCTTCGTCGGCTCGCTCTTCAAGGACCTCGGCGTGGGCCGGCCGGCCAACCAGGACAAGCCCGGCTTCTCGATCGAGATCAGCCCCGAGCAGGTCGACCAGGCGGCCGCCGACGTCATCTTCTACTCGGTGTACGGCGACGCGGCCAAGTCGGACCGGTCCAGGATCGTCGAGGGGTCGCTCTGGAAGAACCTGGACGCGGTGCGCGCCGGGCGGGTGTACCCGGTGGACGACGCCCTCTGGATGCTCGGCATCGGCTACACCGGCGCGGGGCTGATCCTGGACCAGATCCGCACGAACCTGGTCGGCTGAGCCCGGCCGGCCGAGCCGGGCGGACGGCTCGCCGGCCGGTGGACGGCCCGTCCTTGGGTGGTCCTCCAAGGTGACCGAGCGCCTCGATCCGGCTGCGCTGGGTGATCGTACGGTTACCCGGTTGATCATCCGGGCCGTACGGTCGGAGTTCACCCGCGGGCCACTGCCACCGGCTCGGGCCGGTGTGGGAGGCGGGCGCCCACTCCGGCTCGGTGTGGGGGTCGGCACGATGTCCGTGGTCACGAAGTTCCGCTCGGCGGCGCGGCTGACGGGTGGTGGGGTCCTGCTCTGGTCGCTGCTCGGCCGGCTGCCGAACGCGATGTGCCCGATCGGCACCCTGCTGCTGGTCACCCGGAACACCGACAGCGTCTGGCGCGGCTCGGTGGTGGCCGGGGCGCTGGCCGTCGGGCAGGCGGTCGGCGGGCCGCTGGTCGGCCGGCTCGCCGACCGGCGCGGACAGCGCACCGTCGGGCTGGTCGCCGCGATCGTCAACACGGTGGCGATCCTCGCGCTGGTCGCCGCGTCCGGGAGCGGTCTGCCGCTCGGTGCGCAGATCGCACCGGCCGCGCTGATCGGGCTCTCGGCCCCGCTGGTCGGCCCGCTGTCGCGCAGCCGCTGGGTCCGGCTGGCGGGCGGGGACGCGGAGTTGACGTCCTCGATGCTCTCGCTGGACGGCATCGTGGACGAGATCAGCTTCACCGCCGGCCCGGCCCTGGTGGGCCTGCTCGCCACGCTGGCCTCCCCCGCCGCCGGGCTGCTCACCGCAGCGGCACTGGTCGGCGTCGGCGCCACCCTGTTCGCGCTGCACCCGACCGCGCCGCCCGGGACGGGGCGCGGCTCCCGACGGCGCCCCGCCGAGCGCCTGGTGAGCACCCCGTACGTGCTGCTGCTCGCCGGGATGGCCCTGCTGGGCGCCTGCTTCGGCTCGGTGCAGGTCGGGGTCACCGCCACCACGGACGCGCTCGGCACGCCGGGCGCGGCCGGGTTGATCTACGGCTTCATGGGCTTCACCAGTGCCTTCGCGGGCATCGCCACCGCCGCCCTGCCGGCCCGCTGGGAGCTGGCGGCCCGGCTGCGGGCCGGGACGGTCCTGCTCTTCGCCACCTCCGTGCTGCTGCTCTTCTCCGGTGGTGGGGTGGCCGCCCTGGCCGCGGCGGTCGGATGCCTGGGCGTGGCCGTCGCACCCCAGATGATCACCATGTTCGGCCTGGTGGAGCGGACGGTGCCGACGGCGCGGCTCGGCGAGGCGATGGCGGCGCTGGTCAGCGCGATCATCCTGGCCCAGTCGGCCGGGACGTTCCTCGGCGGCTGGGCGGCCGACCACCTCGCACCCGACGCGCCGTTCCGGATCACCGTCGTCGCCGCGGCGGCCGCGCTGCTGCTCGCCGCGTTCACGGCCACCGACCGCCGCTACCCCCGCCGCGCCGCGGCACCGGCGGGGACAGCGGCAGCGGCGGGCGCCGTACCGCCGGCGGGTGACGCCGGGTCGGCAGCCGGCGCGGGCCCCGTACCGGACGCGGCGCCGACGTCGAGGACCGTCCCGAGCCGGGGCGCGGATTCCGCGCAGCGCATGGAGCCGACGCGTACCCGCCGCGAGGAGGACGAGGAGCCGATGCGGCCCTCCCGGGCGTAACACCGGATCCCCCACCACAGGTTAGGCTCTCTCCCCGGTGTCCGCGCCGTACCGTCGCGCGGGCATCGGTGGCATGTGGACTGACGGACCGGGAGACGGGGGAACGGGGAACCATGAGCGACGGAGCAGCACCGGGCGCCGGTGGCGGCGGGGACGGATACGGCGTCAGCGTGGCCGGCCTGAGCGGCGTCACCGAGGCGCTGAACAAGACGGCGACGGACATCGCCACGGCCAAGACCGCCTACGCGGGCTCGGTCTGCTACGCGGCCACGGCGTTCGGCGAGTTCGGCATGGACAGCGCCTGGTCCGCCTTCGACAGCGCCTGGTCGAAGGAGATCACCGTCACCCAGCGCGCCCTCGACGAGCTGTCCCAGAAGATGTCGACCACCACGGCGAACTACCGCAACGCGGAGAAGGCCGTCACGGCTTCGCTGGTGCCGGCGGGCGGCGGCCGGTGAGCAAGGTCAAGGATCTGGAGCACGCCCGGCACACCATCGAGAAGGTGAACTTCATGTTCGCCAACCTCCACCTGCTGCAGGGCATCGACCAGGCGCTCGCCGTGCCGGAGCCGGTCGGCGACGTGGGTGCGATACAGGCCCGGGCCAAGGACTACGGACGGGCGGCCACCTCCTTCGGCCAGGCCTCGCAGGACCTCTCGGGGATCGCCACCAACCAGCTGCCCGCGGTCTGGAGCGGCTCGGTGGCGGAGCACGCCACCCAGGCGATCCACGCGATGTCGGAGGAGACCACCACCTCCCAGGGGACCCTGGCCCAGGCGGCCGTGCTGCTGGACACCTGGGCGAACGAGCTGGACTGGGCGAAGAAGACCGACACCCAGGGCCGCCAGCAGCTCCAGTCCGCCCGCGAGCGGGCCGGGAAGGATCCGGGCGGCTTCGACCAGGAGGCGATGGCGACCGCACTGGCGGGCGTCGACGCCCGGCTCGCGGCGGCCCGCCGGGTGGAGGGCAGCGGCACCAGCACCGCCAGCAAGCTGAACCAGCTGGCGTCGATGGCGCGTGCCTCGCGCGCCGGCATGGGCTCGCTCGACCCGCTGGCGGCAGTGGTCCTGGCCACCGAGAAGAACCCGGGCGCGGGCGAGGACGGCGGATACATCCTCACGCCCAACCAGCTCGACCGGGCCACCCAGACCCTCGGTGTGATGACCGGTCCGGACCAGGCGGCCTTCCGCGCCCTGCTGTCCGGCGCGAAGTCCCCCGAGGAGGCGGCCTACCTCTGGAAGGCGCTGGCCTCCGGGCACTCGGTGGCCGACATCCAGCGGTTCGACGAACAGATCCACCCGCACGGCGACGACCCGGCCTGGCTCGCCAAGCACCTGGTGCCGGCGACCAGCACCGGCGACACCGGCCGGGAGTCCTCGGACAACATCGACGTCACCTACGGCGGCCAGAACGTCGGCATCGACGGCTACAACGTCTACTCGCAGCGCAACGTCAGCGACTGCGTGGCGGCCTCCACGGTGATCGCCCAGGCCAAGCTGGACCCGATGCTGATGCTCCAGCTGACCACCGGCGGCACGCCGGACGTCCCCGGCGCCGACTCCCCGGAGAACTTCGAGAAGCGGCTGCAGGACACGTACATCAACGAGTACAAGGACGGCCAGAAGGTCGACGGGAACAAGAAGGTCTACCCGCAGGTGGACAGCGGTCTCGGCTCCAAGGCCCAGACCTACCTGGCCGACAAGGACCTCGGCAAGGCCACCGGCGCCGACTACGAGCACGTCGAGCTGGAGAGCGACGCGGACCGCCGTGCCGCGCTGGCGCGGATCGAGAAGTCCGTCGACGAGGGCCTGCCGGTCCCGATCACCGTGCGGAACAACGACTCGGGCCACCAGATGATGATCATCGGGCGGGACGGTGACAAGCTGCAGGTCTACAACCCCTGGGGCTTCACCTCCTGGGTGACCGAGGAGCAGTTCGTCAACAGCCAGCTCGGCGGACTGACCCCCGGCGAACACCCCCTGAACAAGTCGACCGCGCTGGAGCTGCCGAAATGACGAACGTCCGCCCGGACGCCGAACTGGCGGACCTCGACGTCCCCGCCGCCATCACCCGTGGCCTGCTGCTCACCGGCGGCCCGCGCCAGGCCCTGTTCACCGAGGCCGCCATCGCCGCCGCCCACCGGGCCGAGGCGGCGAACATCGGCCCGTACCCGCTGGGCTTCCTCGCCCAGCACGTCCGCGCCGGCGGCTTCGCGGCCGCCCTCGCACTGCCCCAGCCCGTGATCGGCGAGCCCGGCCGGACCGTCGTCCGCGAGTGGCTGCAGGCCGCCGCCGCGAGCGGCGCCGACCTCGGGCGCGAGCACCTGTTCGCGCGCTGGCTGGCGGAGGTCGCGGCGCTGATCGAGCTGCGGCGCAACGCCCGCGAGGCGGGCGCCGAGTGACCGTCCGCTCCCTCCCCCGCCCGCTCGCCCTCGCGGCCGCCGCCCTGCTGGTGCTGGCGCCGGTGGCCGGCTGCTCGTCCGCTGGCGGGCCGTCGTCGGACAAGCAGCCGGACACCGCCCTCGCACTGCCCGCCGACCAGGAGGCGGAGGCCGTGGCCGGTGGCAAGCCCGCCTTCGAGCCGGCCGACGTCCACCTGGCCGTCGGCCGCTCGGTCGGCGTCAGCCTGACCTCCGCCCCGCTCCCGCACGGCTGGCAGCTGTCCGCCGAGGGCGACCCGGCCGTGCTGCGGCGGGGCGCCGACGCCAAGCTGAGCAGCTGCCCGCCCGACTCCGCCGGCTGCGGCCACACCGTCCGCCAGACCTGGACCGCGACCGCCGCCGGCAGCACCACGCTCACCTGGCACTACGTCGACCGCGCCTCCTGCAAGGAGCCGGGCAACGCCGCCTCCTGCAAGGTGCTGGCGGTCAAGGACGTCCGGGTCACCGTCGGCTGACCGCCCGGGCCCGAACCACCGGGCCCCGCCGCCCCGGTCAGGGGCGGCGGGGCCTTCCCGACCGCCCCAACTGGTTCGACCGGCGGGCGCGGTGCGGGTCACACCGCGCGGGTCTGCGCCCAGTCGTAGAGGCGGTGGGCGCCGTCTCCGAGGCGCGTGGCGTAGAGCGTGCCGGTCCCGCCCGCGAGTTCGTCGGTGGTGGTGGTGACGCCGACGACGGTGCCGGTTCCGGTCCGGGTGTCGAACTGTGCGAGGTGGGGGCCGCCGCTCGCCCCGTGCCCCATGTCGCAGGACTCTCCCCACAGGAGCGGGGCCTTGGGGCCGGGCCGGGCCGGCCCCGCGCAGTGGATCATGCGCGATCCGGCGTACTTGGCCTCGGCGTTGTTGAGCCGGTCCTTCGGGTACCCGAAGGTGTGGACGAACTCGCCCTTCACGGGCTTGGTGAACGCGATCTTCTGGCTCCCCGTGACGTCCGCGATCCGTCGTCCCCCGGCGGACGGATTCACCACGAGGATCCCCGTGTCGTGGCCGGCGAGAGCGATGTCGTCCGAGGGCGTCGTGCTCGGATCGGCGTCCCAGCGGGAGGAGGTGGCCATGCTCCTGATGCTGAAGCCTCCGAGCGGCTTCGTTCCGTTGCGGTAGCCGGGCACGAAGTAGAGGTTCTGCCTCCACGTGTCGGCGGCGGCGGGGTCCCCGACGCCCCTCAGGCAGTGCGCCGCCGTGATGACGGTGCTGCGGTTCGCGCCGGTGACGACCGTTGCGGTGCAACTGCCGTCGTAGCCGTCGGAGAAGGTGAAGAAGAGCCGGCCGACGCTCTGGTTCACCGCGCCGCCGTGCGTCCACACGGCCCCGGGATCCGGCGTGTTCGCGGGGAGCGGCCGCGGGTCGTCCGGCGTGTTGTCGTCCTCCGGGACGGGCGTGATCTCGGGGACCATGGCCCCGGCGAGCTTCATCCGGTCGGGGGTCCAGTAGGTGTCGATCCGGGCGCGCTCCTGCTCGGTCGTGGCGCCGGCGTGCGTGGTCACGGACGCCGGTTCCGCCGCGAAGGCCGCGGTCGGCAGCAGCACTGCCGCCGTGGTCGCACTCAGTAGGAGGGCTCCGGCGGTGGCGGTGCGGCGGGCGAGCGTCCGGTGCGTGGTTGACATCGTTGCCATCCTTGGTCGGGTTCGTTTCGGGGGACGGTCGCGATCGGGTGCCGGGACCGGGTCGGACACGGCTCAGCCGACGTTCCAGGCGCGCTGGGCGGCCTCGTACAGCGGCTTGGTGATCGCGGTGGTGAACTGCGGGCCGACCAGGTGCCGGGTGCAGGAGGCGGTGCCGGCGGTGCAGGTCCGGCCCGAGGAGTCGAGGTAGGGGGCGTGGGTGTTGTCCCCCACCACGGTGCCGATCCCGGAGCGCGGGTCGAGCCCGGCGATGCGGGGGCCGCCGCTGGAGCCGCCGCCCATCACGCACGGGGCGCCCCACTCGCCCCGGGGCTCCGGGTGCTCCTCGGGGCCCGGGTCCTCACGGGTCCGTCCCGCGCAGTGGGCGAGCCCGGCCCCGGTGTACTCGGGCAGGCCGGCGCGCGCCGGGTCGCTCGACGCGCGCGGATAGCCGAACTCGTGGACCAGTGCGCTGCCCGGCCGGTCGAAGCCGATGCGCTGCGCGGCGCCGACGGCGTCCTGGACGCGCTTGCCCTCGGCGTTGGTGTTCAGGACCAGGAACGCCTGGTCGTACCCGTCGTACTTCAGGGTGTTCTGCTGGTCGTTGAGGAGCCAGGTGGCGTCGGCGACGCCGGCGCGTGCGACGAACCGGCCGTACGGCGCGAGGCCGTCGTGGTAGCCCGGGACGAACATCTCGTTCGTCAGCCACTCGTTGTTATCACCGAGGAGGTCGGTGTTGTTGACGCAGTGCGCCGCCGTGACGACGGTGCTGCGGTTGGCGCTGTTCACGACGGTCGCGGTACAGCTCTCGTCCTCGCCGTGGTTGGTGAAGAAGAGCCGGCCCACCGTCCCGCTCAGGGTGGCGCTCCCGGTCCACGGAGCGCCGTCGGGGCCGCTCCTGGGCGGGTTGCCGGAGGACGGCGTGGTCAGGGCGGCGATCCGTTCCGGGGTCCAGTGGTCCAGGACGGCCTGCTGCTGCGCGGCCGTGACCGCCTCCGGGTGGACGACCACCCGGCTCGGGGCGGCCCCGCCGTCGGGTGTGGCCGCGCTCGGGGCGGCCCCCGCCGGCGCCGCCAGCGCGAGCCCCGCGGCCAACACGACCGCCGTCAGGACGGCTCGGGTGCACGCTCGGCTGCGGATCGCGTTCCGGTGGCCGTCGGTCCGACCAGGTGTAGGTGACATGTCCGGCACGGTAGGAGCGGGACGTCGGATTCCTGTCCGGGGAGCGTTTCATCCCTTCATCGATCACATCAGGATCCTGCAAAGAGCGTCTCGGTCCCGTATCGGTCACCCCCACCGCACCGGGTCGCTGCCCGCGTCCGGGGACGGCCGGGCGAGCCGTCGCCCCGGGGTGCGCGATGCTCGTCCGTACGCCAGGATGTGGCATGACCTGGACCTTCAGTACCTCGCTGGGCGACTTCCGTGCGGTGGCCGGTGACTTCCTCGCCGCCGAGCCCACCCTGAACACCGTGCCGCTGACCGTCCTGGACCGGCTGGCCAAGGACGGTCCGCACGCCCTCGGCCCGGGTCGGCCCCGTTTCGGCTGGTGGCGGGAGGACCCGCGGGGCCCGGTGTCCGGGGCGTTCGTGCAGACCCCGCCGTTCGGGGTGGTGCTGGGGGCGATGACCGGAAGGACCGCCGGTCACCTCGCGCAGGCGCTGGCGGCGGCCGGGGAGGCACTGCCCTCCGTCCAGGGGAACAAGCAGGTGACCACCGTCTTCGCGCGGACCTGGGAGCGGACCACCGGCGGGCGGGCGAAGCTGCGGGCCCACGAACGGCTGTACCGCCTAGGGGCGTTGGTCCCGCCCGAGCCGGCGCCGAGCGGCCGTGCCCGGCCGGCCGCCGAAGCCGACCACGGGCTGCTGGTCGCGTGGCACGAGGCCTTCCTGGCGGAGAGCACCGTGGCCCTCCCCGGCGCGGACCTGGGCGCGCTGGTCGGACGCCGGATCGCCGAAGGCCTCCTGCACCTCTGGGAGGACGACGGCCGTCCGGTCTCGTTCGCCGGGGTCAGCCCGGTGATCGCGGGGATGTCCCGGATCGGGCCGGTCTACACCCCGCCCGGGCTGCGCCGCCGCGGCTACGCCAGCGGCATCGTCGCGGCGGGTTCGCAGCACGCCCTCACCCGGGGCGCGACGGAGGTCCTGCTCTATGCCGACCTGGCGAACCCGACCAGCAACTCGGTCTACCGGCAGCTCGGTTACGTCATGGTGCAGGACGCCCTCGTCCTCGATCTGGAGGCGGCCACCGGGTGACCGCGAGGGCGCGCCGCCGTCCGCACCACCGGGAGACCCGGCCGGCGACCCGCGCCGAGCGGCTCCTGGTGTCCCGCTTCCCGCGGGTGCGCCACCCGCGCGCGGAACCTCCTAGGATGTCGGGCCATGGGCGAGACGACGATTCCGATCCTTCCCTGCCGGACCCTCCAACCCGTGCTCGACTTCTACACGGCCCTCGGCTTCGACGTGACGTTCCATCAGAAGGCTCCCAATCCCTACGCGGTGGTCGAACGCGGCGGGATCCGGCTGCACTTCTTCGGCATGAAGCAGTACGACCCCGCCGCGTCGTACAGCACCTGCATCGTCGGGACCGACGACGTCGACGCCCTGCACGCCGCCTTCCGGGCCGGCCTGAAGGCGGCGTACGGGCGGGTGCCGACCAGCGGCCTGCCGCGGATCGGCGCGGTCAAGGACACCTCGCACGGCGTGCGGCAGTTCCTGCTGACCGACCCCGGCGGCAACTGCCTGCGCGTCGGGCAGCCGATCAGCGAGGACCTCCACCACCGGCCGGCCCCCGAGGGCACGTTCGCCAGGGCGCTGCATCTGGCGGCGCTGCTCGCGGACTCGAAGGACGATCCGGCGGCGGCCGCCAGGGCGATCGACCACGCGCTCCGCCGGGAAGGCGAACAGCCCACCCCCACGGAGCTGTTGAGGCTCCTCGGGCTGCGGGCGGAGGTCGCCGCGCGCCTGGGCGACGAGGAGGCCGTCTCCGCCGCACTGGCCCGGGCCGAGGCGGTCGGGCTGACCGACGAGGAGCGGGCGGCGGTCCGGGCCGAGCTCGACCGCCTCGCCGACCTCCGGGCCCGGTGAAGCGCCCGGAGCGGGAAGTCGGCCAGGTCGACTTCCCACTCCGGGAGCGGAGGGCGTCCGCTCAGAGCGCGCGCTTCAGCAGCGCCAGCAGGGCCGCCCAGTGCCGGGCGTCCGCCTCGGCGCGGTACGCGGTGGAATCGGCCTGGGTGAAGCCGTGCGGCGCACCCTCGTACACCTCGCAGGTGTGGCGGACACCGGCCTCCGTCAGGGCCTTCGCCAGGAGCTCGATCTGCTCGACGGGCAGCGACGGGTCCTGGTCGGCGTGGCCGAAGTACAGCTCGGCGGTGACGCGGTGGGCGGCCAGGTGCGGGCTGTCCGCCGCGCCGGTGGCGAGCAGGCCGCCGTGGAAGCCGGCCGCCGCCGCGACCCGGTCCGGGTGGGCGGCGGCCGTGCGCAGCGCCAGGATGGCGCCGAGGCAGTAGCCCGTGATGCCGACCGGACCGTCCACGGCCAGCGGGGAGTCGGCCAGCCAGCGGAGGTAGGCGTCGGCGTCGCGCACCGCGTGCTCGGCGGTGTACGCCCGCATGAGCTCGCCCAGCCGCTCGACCAGGGCGGGGTCGGTGGCCGGGTCGATCAGGGCGGGCGGTTCGGGCAGGTCGACCAGCGGCGCGCGGCCGTGCCGGTAGAACACGTTGGGCAGCAGCACGGTGTAGCCCTCGGCCGCGATCCGGTCCGCCGTCGACTCCAGGAACGGGCGCAGCCCGAACGCGTTCATGTACAGCAGGACGGCGGGGTGGGCCAGGCCGTCGTCCGGGTGGGCCAGGTAGGCGTCGGCGATGCCGTCGGCCGTCGGGATGTCGAGGGTCGTGCCGCGCACGGGGGTGCTCACGATCGGGTGCTCCTCAGCTCGTGGTGCGGTCGTCGCCCAGCAGGCTACCCACCGTGCGTGCACGGTAAGGGAGTCGGACCGGTCGCCGTACCGGGGCCGGCTACGGCCGGGCCCCGGTCCGACCCCGGGTCAGGCGTTCCAGCTGCGGCTGCAGAGCACCAGGCGGTAGCCGTCCGGGTCGGCGACGGTCACGCCGAACTCGTCCCAGTAGGGGTTGTGCGCGGTGACCCTGGTGCCGCCGGCGGCCTCCAGCCGGGCCACGTCGGCCTCGTCGACCGGTGCGCCCAGGTAGACGACGAAGAGGTCGTCGACGGTCGGCGTCGGCTCCAGCGGGTGCTCCGGGTCGTGGGTGAGCTCGAAGTGCCAGCCGCCGCCGGCCGGGCCGACCATGAGCAGGTCGTGCTCGCCGGGGACGCGCTCGGTGCTGCGCCAGAGGACGTCGAGCCCCAGGCCGTCGACATAGAACCGCTCGGCGGCGGCGAGGTCCCGGGAGGGGCGGGCGACCCGCACCCGCATCGTCGAATTGATCATGGGGGCGAGCGTACCCGGCCGCTGATCACCCATCAGGACCACCCCACGGGCCGGCGCCGGAGCGGGCTCAGAGCCGCCGCAGGCGCTCCTCGTCCGACGTCCGGGGGCAGGTGAGGCAGGCGGAGTCCGGCCGGATCGCGTAGTAGAGGCAGCAGCCGAGCCGGGTGCGGGTCGGGTGGCTGCGCCCGTCCTCGCCGCGCAGGTGGCGGAAGTCGGCGGCGCCGAGCAGCGGCTGGGTGCCGCCGGGCAGGACGGCCCCGGCGGCGGCGACGGCGGCGGGCTCCTCGCCGAGCATCCGGCCGAGGTACCAGATGGCGGAGGCCAGATCGTCCGTCACCATGCCCCACAGGGCCCGGGTGCCGCGCCGGGTGGCACCGGAGAAGGCGGTGAGCAGCGGTTCGACGTGGGTGACGACGCTGGCGCGCAGCTCGGCGCGCAGCTCGTCGTCGCCCGGGAGGGTGGTGTGGGCGCGCGGGCGGAGCGCCAGGTCACCGGTTGGGGCGTGCATCCAGATGTCCGCGCCGTCGATGACGGGCACCCGCCGGGCGAGGTGCCAGGGGCCGGCGATCAGGACGCAGACCGACCAGAGGTAGTGGTGCAGCAGCCGGGAGGCGGTGACGTGGGGGCGCGGGGCGCTGCCGTGCTCGGCGACGATCCGGGCCTCCTCGCCGGCCAGCGCGTCGGCCAGGGCGATCGGATCGGCCGTCAGCTCGACGGCGGAGTACCAGCCCCGGGCGCGCTCGGGGGCGGGTTCACCGGCCCCGAGGATCTCGACCCGCAGGGCCGGGGCGAGCTCCAGCAGCCGCCGGTAGTCCGCGTAGAGAGGGCATGGGGCACAAGGGGCGGCGGGCATGGGTGTGACCCCCAAGATCATCGGTACTCCCCGAGATCGACTAAGGTGAGGCTCACCTTATACGCGGCGGGCAGAGCACCGGCACCACGCATCGCCCGATCCGGCCCTGGTCGACCGGAACTTGACTCGGTAAGGCTTGCCTAACCTAGTATTTCGCCTCGTGTGGAAAACCGAACCGCCGGCCGGCCCGGCCCCGGCGGTCCCCCGACTCCCGACGGTGCGGCGGCCCCTGCTGCCGGCCGCCGGCGTCTGCGCGCCCGTCCCGTTCGCCGCGCCGAGCACGGCGGCCCGCCGCCGGGCCGGCACCGCGGCGCGGCCGCTGCCGGCCGCCGCCCGATCGGTGCTGCCGACCGAGCAGAGCGAGGACCAGGGCACGCCGGTCCGGCAGGGCTTGAACGCCGTCAAGAACAAGAAGGTCTTCAACGTGCCGGACGAGACCGGGGTGTCCGGCCCCGGCGTCCAGGCCGCCGGGGCCATGCTCGGCGACATCGCCGAGGCCGCCGGCGTCGACGCGCCCAAGTAGCCCCACCCCCCGGGTGTGAGGGGCGGGCACCCACGGCCCCGCCCCTCGCGCCCTCGTGGCCGGCCTCCCAGCCCGGCCCCCAGCCCCTCGTCCTCAGTCACGGAGAGGCCCGACATGCGGCTCTACCTGCTCGCCCTCAACCCCACCGACTCGGTCACCCAGGGCTTCCTGCCGGCCGCCGCGCGGCTCGGGATCGACGTCACGGTGCTCACCGACCACGCCGAGCCCCACCGCCGCGCCTACGCCGAACTGGCGCCCCCGCCGGACGTGGTGGAGTGCGACGTCCGGGACTTCCGCGAGGTGATCGGGCTGATCTCCCGACGGGACGCACCCGACGCGGTGTTCAGCAACAGTGACCACCTGCAGACCCAGACCGCCCTGGCCGCCGGGTACTTCGGGCTCGCGGCGAAGGACTGGAAGGCGACCCTGCGGGCCAAGAACAAGGGCGAGCTGCGCCGTCACCTGGCCGCCGCCGGCCTGGACGCCGTCCGCTCCTTCGAGCTCGGCCCCGGCCAGGACCCGGCCGTGCTGCGGGAGTCCGCCGTCCCGTTCCCGGTCGTGGTCAAGCCGCGCGAGGGCGTCGCCAGCGAGGACGTCTCGCTGGTGGCCGACGCCGTGGAGCTGGAGCGGCGCTGCACGGAGATCCAGCACCGGCGCCCGGGCGCGGCCCTGGTCGTCGAGGAGTTCCTGGAGGGGCGGTTGTGCACCCTGGAGACGCTCGGCGACACCGGGCGGCGCCACGTCCTCGGCGGCTTCCGGACCAGAATCTCCCCTCCCCCGCACTTCATCGAGGAGATGCTGGAGTTCGTCCCCGCCCACCCGCAGGCGGTGGTCGAGCAGATCCTCGCCCAGCTCGACGCCATCGGCGTCGGACTCGGGGCCTGCCACACCGAGTTCGTCGTGCAGCCGGACGGCCGGGCCCGGATCATCGAGGTCAACTACCGTGCCATCGGCGACCAGTGCGACCTGATGCTCGCCGAGATCCTCGGCATCCCGCTGTTCGAGCACATCCTCGCCGCGCACCTCGGCCGTGAACTGCCCGAGGACCTCGCCGAGCAGTGCGCGGCCACCGGGAAGCGGGCCCGCAACGAGCCGGTCTGCGCGGACCGGCCCGGCACCCTGACCGCCGCGCCCGGCCCCCACGACGAGGAGCGCGACGGGGTCCGGCTCGCCTACCGGCCGCTGCGCCCGCTCGGCGAGCACCACGAGCACTACCGCACCAACCGGGACTACCTCGGCGTGATCTGGGCCGTCGGCACCGACCAGAGCGCCGTGGACGCCGCCGTCGCCCGCTTCGTCGCGGCCAACCGCTGGGAGATCACCCCGTGAGCACCACCACCCGCGCCGTCGCGCCGCCCGGAAGCCCGTCCGTCGCCGACCGGTTGACCCTGCGGGTGCTCTCCGCGCTGCTGCGCGAGGACGTGCTCGGGCTGCGCACCCGCAGTACCCCGCAGGACCGGGCCGACGGCCGGTGGCTGGTGCTGGCGCAGGCCCGCCTCGCCCTGCCCGTCACCGAGGAGGGCTTCCAGTGCGAGTACGCGGCCCGGCTCCCGCTGCTGGAGCTGGACGGCGCCCCGCTGTTCGGGCTCGACACCGTCCTGGCGGCCCTGACCGGCCTGGCCGAGGCCGAGGACCGGCCCGGCTGGGCGGCCTTCGCCGAGGAGTGCCGGCAGACCCTCGCCACCATGGAGCTGCACGAGCGCGCCCGGGCCGGGGTGCACACCGCGCTCACCGACCTCTACGGCGCGGACCCGGCCCACTGGAGCGGCCCCGCCGCCGCCCTGGGCCACGACGCCCTGGCCGCCCACCTCGACCACCCGGTCTACCCCACGGCGCGCGGGCGCTCCGGCCTCACCGAGCCCCAACTGCGCTCCTACGCACCGGAGTTCCACGCGGCCTTCGAGCTGCGCTGGCTCGCCGTCCCGGCCGGCGCCCTCACCGTGCACGGCGACCGGCCACTGCCCAGCTGGTGGCCCACCCCGAGCTGGCTCGGCCTCGCCCTCGCGGGCGGCGACAACGCCTGGGCCACCCTGCCCGTGCACCCGCTCACCGTGGGCGAGCCGCTCACCGGGGCCCTGCGCGCCGCCGGCCTGGAGGGCCGCGCCGTCCTCGCCGACCGGCCGTACCTGACCGTCGTGCCCACCCTCTCGATGCGCACGGTGGCCGTCGCCGACGACCCCGGACACCACCTCAAGCTCCCGCTCGCGACCGCGACCCTGGGCCGGCTCAACCGCCGCACCATCAAGCCCGGGACGCTGCGCGACGGCGCGGCCGGCCAGCGACTGATCGAGGCCGTCCTGGCCCGCGAGCCCCGCTTCGCCGACCGGATCCTGCACGCCGACGAGCAGAGCTGGGCGCACGCCGGCCACGAACTGCTCGCCGTCCTGCTGCGCCGCCACCCCGCCGGCGCCGGCCTGGAGCGCGCCGTCACCGTCCCGCTGGCCGCCCTGCTGGCCCCCGCCCCCGGCGGACGCCTGGTGATCGACCACCTCGCCGACCGCTTCCACGGCGGCGACCCGGTCGCCCTCTACGACGCCCTGCTGGAGCTGGTGCTCGACTGGCAGACCACGCTCTTCGGCTACGGCATCGCGCTGGAGTCCCACCAGCAGAACACCTCACTGGTGTTCGACGAGGACGGCGGCCTGCGCCTGCTCTACAAGGACGACGACGGACCGCGGATCCACACCGGCCGGCTCGCCGCCACCCTGGGCGACAGCGCGCCCGACCGCGCGGAGTTCGACGACGCCCGGATCTTCGCCGACGGCGACGGACCGCTGACCGACCTCTTCGCCACCATCACCGGCCACCTCTGCACCGGCGCCCTGGCGTTCGGACTCGCCGCCCACGGCCGCGCCGAACTCGACGCCCTGCTGGCCCTGCTGCGCAAGCGGCTGGCCGAGGCCACCGACCGGATCGGGCCGGCCGGCGAACCGCTGCGCGCCGCCCTGCTGGACGCCGAACGGCTGCCGGTCAAGGCCATGGTGACGGCCGGAACACTGCTCACCAAGCAGCGATCGGGCGCCGCCGACATCAACAAGCACTACACCGACGGACCCAACTACCTCCGCGCCGGCGCACCGGAGGCCACCGGAGGGGCGGGTGCCGCCGGAGCCACCGGATGAGCGTCGACACCCTTCCGCAGCACCCCGGCAGCACCACCGTCCGCCCCGAGGGGCTCGGCCGGCGCCAGGTGCACGCGGTGGCCGCCTGCTACGTCGCCGCCTCCGCCGCCGCCCCCGGCCTACCGCCGTACCTGACCGCCGTCCCGCCCGCGCTCGGCGACCCGCAGGGCCGGTGGGCGGGCGTGCCCTGCATCGTCCCGACCGTGTTCAGCGCCCCCGGCACCCCGCTCCGGGGCCGGCTCGCCGACCGGTTCGGCCGCACGCGCCTGCTGCTCCGCGCCCGACTCGGGCTCACCGTCCCGTTCCTGCGGGCCGGCGCGGCCGACAGCCTGCCCGCGTGCAGGCTCGCCCTCGTCCTCCAGGGCTTCCTCCTCCAGGGCTTCCTCGGCGGCACCTTCGCCGCCACCAACGGCTACCCGGCGGCCGCCGCCCGGACCCGCACCGCCTTCCTCACCCGCCCGCGGGCCGGCATCGCGCTGGGCTTCGGCTTCGTCGCCCTCGGCCTCGCCGGGCACGCCGCCGCCCACTCGCCGGCGGCGTTCGCCGCCCTCCGGCTGCTGCTCGGCGCCGGGCTCACCCTCGGCCTGGTCTGCCTCTCGGTGCCGGCCGCCGAGGCCACCCGGGGCCGGGCGCCGGGGCGGATGTTCGGCACCGCCGAACTCCTCTCCAAGGGCGGCGCCGTGGCCGCCGGCGCCGTCGCCGCACTGGCCGACGACCGCTTCGGCACCGCCGCCCCCGTGCTGGTCGGCACCGCCGCCGCACTGCCGGCCATCGCCGCAGCCGCCACACTCGTCTTACCGACCCGCACGCGCTGGAGTAATCGCCGATGAGTCACGAACTGCCCAACCCCGACCACGCCGTGGCCCACACCCTGCTCAACTGCCTGCTGCGCGAGGTCTCCGGACCGGAGCACCAGACCACCGTCACCGACGGCCGGCTGCTGCTGCGCCTGCCCCGGAGCGGCGTCCTGCTCCGGGTCGCCCTGCGCCGCACCTCGCTGCTCGGCGCGCACCGCTTCACCGGCCCGGTGGAGGAGGAACGAGCCCCCGGCTGGGCCCCGTTGGCCTGGCAGCAGCTCGCCGGGCACGTCCAGGACGAGCTGGAGCTGCGCACCGGCACGGTGAACGAGGAGTTCCTGGACCAGCTGGCGTCCAGTCACGCGGGCGTGCGCGCCGGGCTGGAGAACCGGCCGGCCCCGGGACCGGACCGCTACCTGGAGTCCGAGCAGGCCCTGCTGTTCGGCCACCGCTTCCACCCCGCGCCCAAGTCCCGCTCGGCCGAGCGCGGCGACTGGCGCTCCTACGCCCCCGAGTCGCGCGCCGTGTTCCGGCTGCGCCACCTCGCGGTGCGGCCGGAGCTGATCGCGGAGTCCTCGCTGGACGCCTCCGCGACGGCGCTGCTGGACGGCCTGGGCGAGGCCCCCGCCGGCCACCGGCTGCTGGCCGCCCACCCCTGGCAGTACGAACTCCTCGCCGACCACCCGCTGCTGCGCGGCGCCCTGGCGAGCGGGGACGTCCTGGACCTCGGGCCGGGCGGCGAGCCGTTCGCCGCGACCGCCTCGGTGCGCACGCTGTACGGCGCGGGCGCGTTCCTGAAGTTCAGCCTCAACGTGCGGATCACCAACTGCCTGCGCAAGAACGCCGCCTACGAGCTGACCGGCGCCGTCGCGCTGACCCGGCTGCTGGCCCCCGTGCTGGGCGACCTCGCCGAGCGCTACCCGGACGCCGCGGTGCTGCGCGAGCCGGCCTTCCGGACGCTGGCCCTGCCGGGCGCGGACGGCCTCCCGGACCGGGCCCTGTTCGAGGGCTTCGGCCTGATCGTCCGCGAGGGCTTCGCCGGCGTGCTGCGGCCCGGCGTCACCCCGCTGCTGGCCGCCGCCGTCGCCGACGAGCACCCGACCAGCTCCGCGCACATCTCGCGGCTGCTCGGCCGGGACGCCGGCGCCGAGGAGGCGCTCGACTGGTGGACGGACTACCTGCGGCTGCTCGTCCCGCCCGTGCTCGCCGCCTACTTCGACCACGGCGTGGTGCTGGAGCCGCACCTGCAGAACGTACTGATCGGCGTCGACGGCGCCGGGCGGCCCGCCCAGGTGCTCTTCCGCGACCTGGAGGGCACCAAGCTCGTCCCCGAGCGGAACGCCGCGCTGCTCGCCGCGCTGCCGCCCGAGGTGGCCGGCCCGATGGCCTACGACGCCGAGCGCGGCTGGGACCGGGTGGTCTACTGCCTGCTGGTCAACCACGTCGCCGAACTGCTGGCCGCGCTCGCCGACCGCCATCCGGAGGCGGAGGCCGCCCTGTGGGAGGCCGTCCGGGGCGCCCTGGAGGAGTACGCCGACGCCCACGGCCGCCCGCCCCGGCTGCGTGCCCTGCTGGCCGGGGTCCCGCTGCCCGCGAAGGCCAACCTGCTCACCCGCTGGGAGCGCCGGCCCGACCGCGAGGCGGGCTACGTCCGTCTGCCGTCCCCGCTGGCCGGCTGCGTCCTGGCGGAGGCGGAGGCGGCGCGGCTGCCCCTGGAGGCCGTCCGCACGCCGGCCTGGAGCAGCCGCTGAGCCCCGCCGCCCACCCGCCCGGGCACGCCCCCGCACCGACCACCACCCACCCACGCGGGCAAGCCCCCGCACCGACCGCCACCCACCCGCCCGGGCACGCCCCCGCACCGACCACCACCCACCCAGTCCCCGTCTGGAGTACCTGATGACCGACGCCGTCCGCCGGCACGTCGCCGCGCTCGCCCCGGAGGCGCTGCCCGCGTACGTCCACGACCTGGCGGCGCTGCGTGCGCACGCCGCCGCCGTCCGGGCCGCGCTGCCCGCGCGCGTCGAGCTGTACTACGCCGCCAAGGCCAACCCGGAGGCGCCCGTGCTGGCCGCGCTGCGCGCCGCGGTCGACGGCTACGAGGTCTCCAGCGGCGGCGAGCTCGCACACGTGCGGCAGACCGTGCCGGACGCCCCGCTGGCCTTCGGCGGGCCGGGCAAGACGCCCGCCGAGATCGCCGCCGCGCTCGACGCCGGGGTGCACCGCTGGCACGTCGAGAGCGAGCAGGAGCTGCACCGGCTCGCCGCCGCCCTGACCGACCGCCCGGACGCCGGGGTCGACGTCCTGCTGCGGGTCAACCTGCCGGTGGGCGCGGGCGCCCTGGACGCGGTGGCGCTCGCCATGGGCGGCCGGCCGACCCCGTTCGGGCTGGACCCGGAGCGCGCCGAGGCCTGCGCCCGCCTGCTGACCGACCCGCACGGGCCGCTCGGCCCGCTGCTGCCGCGGCTGCGGCTGCGCGGTGTGCACGCCCACCTGGCGAGCGGCCTGGCGGCGGCGGAGCAGCTGGCCCTCGCCCGGCAGATCGTCGACTGGTCGGCCCGGACGGCGCAGCGGCACGGGTTCGCCCTGGCGGAGGTCAACGTGGGCGGCGGCATGGCCGTCGACTACGCCGACCCGGACGCGCGCTTCGACTGGTCGGCCTTCGGCGAGGGCCTGGCCGAGCTGCTCGACCGCCACCCCGGGCTGACCCTGCGGATCGAGCCCGGCCGCGCGCTGACCGCCCACAGCGGCTGGTACGCCACCGAGGTGCTGGACGTGAAGCAGAGCCACGGCGAGGACTTCGCGGTCCTCCGCGGCGGCACCCACCACCTGCGCACCCCGGCCACCCGGGGCCACGACCAGCCGTTCGCCGTCCTGCCGGTCGACGCCTGGCCGCACCCGTGGCCGCGCCCGGCCGTGACCACCGGCCGCGCCACCCTGGCCGGCCAGCTCTGCACCCCGAAGGACGTCCTCGCCCGCGCCGCCCCGGCGGCGAAGGGCCTGCGGACGGCGGACCGGGTGCTCTTCGCGATGGCCGGCGCCTACGCGTGGAACATCTCGCACCACGAGTTCCTGATGCACCCCCGCCCGGGCTTCCACTACCTGGGCGAGGACGCGGCCCGGGACGGGCGCACCGGGGGCTGACGGCGGCGGGCGGCCGGTCCGGGCGGCGGGCGGTGCCGCCTGCCGCCCGGACCGGGTGCGTCGTCGGGAGGCCCCGGCGGGCGGCGCTCCGGGGGCTGACGAAGGTCCGCACCGCACAGACGTGCGAAAGTGGTAGCCAGCGAAGGGAGCGCGCAACGTGCTGATGGACAGGGTGGCGGAGATTCTCGCCGAGGCCGCGGCCGAGGTGGTGGAGCCGCGGTTCCGCGCGCTGGCCGCCGGCGAGGTGATGGAGAAGGCCCCCGGCGAGGTCGTGACCGTCGCCGACCGCGAGGCCGAGGTGATCATCGAGCGGCGGCTGCGCGAGCTGCTGCCCGTCCCGGTGGTCGGCGAGGAGGCCGTCGCCGCCGACCCGGCGCTCGCCCAGGCCCTGCACACGGAGCCCGCCGCCTGGCTGGTCGACCCGGTCGACGGCACCTCGAACTTCATCGCCGGCCGCCCCGACTACGCCGTGATGGCCTCGCTGGTCCGCTCCGGCCGGACCGTCGCCTCCTGGATCTGGCAGCCGGCCACCGCCACCTGCTACACCGCCGAGCTGGGCTCCGGCGCCTGGCGCAACGGCGACCGTCTGACCCGGCCCCCCGCGGCCGGTGAGCCCGGCCGGTGGCGCGGCTCGCTGAAGAGCCGCTTCCTGGAGCCGGAGCTGCGCCGGACGCTGGTGGCGAACGCGGCGGCCGGCTTCGGCGAGATCACCCCCGGCCGCAACGCCGCCGGGGTCGAGTACCCGGACATCGCCGAGGGCGCGCTGGACTTCATCCTCTACTGGCGCACCCTGCCCTGGGACCACGCGCCCGGCTCGCTGCTGGTCACCGAGGCCGGCGGGGTCTCCGCCCGGCTCGACGGCAGCCCCTACCGGCCGGAGGCCCCGGGCGGCGAGGACGGCCTGCTGGTCGCCGCCGACCCGGAGTGCTGGGAGCGCACCCGCGCCGTCCTGCTCGGCCACTGAGCCCGCCCGGCCCCCGCCGGCCCGCGCGCGCCGGGCGACCGGGGCATCCGGTTACCAGAGCACCGGGAGCCGCTCCGGCAGGCGCTTGATGAAGCCGGGCCGCCAGGCCAGCTGCTCGACCGGCAGCGCGAGCCGCAGGCCCGGCAGGCGCTCGACCAGCGCCGTGATCGCGATCTCGGCGTGCGTGCGGCCGAGCGCCGAGGCCGGGCAGAAGTGGCGGCCCGCGCCGAAGGCCAGGTGCGGGTTGTCGGCCCGGTCGAAGTCGATCCGCTCCGGCTCCGGGAAGACGGCCGGGTCGTGGTTCGCCCCCTCGACCAGGACCAGCACCAGCTCGCCCGCCTTCACCAGCACCTCGCCGACCCGGACGTCCGCCAGCGCGATCCGGGGCAGCGCGTCGCCGATCGACAGGTTGACCCGCAGCAGCTCGTCCACCGCCCGCGCCGTCAACGCCGGCTCCTCGCGCAGCCGTTCGGCCAGCTCCGGCTGCCGGACGAGGTGGAGGACGGCGTGCAGCAGGAACGACGAGGTGGAGACGGCACCCGCACCGAACAGCGAGAGCGCGACGGTGGCCAGCAGTTCGTCGTCGACCCGGTCCGAGACGTCCGGGGAGCGCCGCAGTTCGGCGAACCGGCCGAGCAGGCCCTCCGTGGGCGCCGGGTCGGCGACGAGCCGCTCCCGCAGGTAGCCGAGGTCCTTGTACCAGTTGGGCGCGGCACCCTCGAACGGGACCGGGCTGGTGACGAAGGCGACGTCGATGCCCGCCATCAGCCGCCGCCAGTCGTCGACGGGCAGGCCGAGCAGCCGGCAGTGCAGGGCGGCGGAGTAGGGCTCGGCGAAGCCGTCCCGCAGATCGGCGGGGGCGCCCTGCCCGACCAGGGCGTCGATCAGCCGGTGCGCCTCGGCCTGCAGCCAGCCGTCCAACTCCTTGTCCGCACGCGGTGAAAGGGTCTTCATCACGGCGTTGCGCAGGCCGGCGCTGTTGATGTTGCCCATGTTGTTCACCACCTCGGGCGGGATGGTCAGCGCGTACTGGCGCGGGACGCCGGGGTTGGCGGTGTCCTTGAGGCTGAAGCGCTCGTCCTCCAGCACCTGCTTGGCCAGCGCGTAGCTGCTGACCAGCCAGGCCGGGTCGCCGGTCATGGTGCGGACCCGGGCGACGGGCTGCTCCGCGCGCAGCCGGTTCGCCTCCTCGGGCAGGACGTCGCCCCGTCGGGAGAGCGGGAAGGTGAGCTCGGTCATGGGGGTACTCCCTGAGATCGGATACGGGCACGGGTACGGGACGCGTGACCGGCTACGGGCACGGACGCGGGTACGAATGGGCGCCAGGCATGGGTACGGGACGCGCGACCGGCTACGGGCACGGGCACGGCCGGGCGCGGGACGGCAGCGCCGGCGGGCGGGCGCGGTCAGGCCGCGCGGCTCCGGGCGGCGGCTCCCGCGGCGGCCGTCGGCGCGGCCGGTCGGACCACCGCATAGGCCTGGCCGGGGGCCGCCCGCAGACCCTCCTCACGGCCGAACAGCACCGGGGTGAGCGGGAGTTGGAGGTGGTAGCAGCTGACCGAGGAGGGCACGCCGAGCAGCGCCGGGGTGTCCAGGAAGAACGGCAGCTCGGCGGCTATGTACCGGAGGCCGGCGGCGAGTTGGGGTTCGTTCGGGGCCAGCCCCTCGTCCAGCCGGGCGGCCAGGAAACCGCGCGCCATGGCCTCGGCGGCCGCGCGGAACTCCCGGTCGGCGTCGAGCGCGTCGACGACCTGCCGGTGCAACCGCCGGTAGGCGGGGTGGCCGGTGAACGCGGAGAGCGCGTGCGTCCGGACGCCGTCGGGACCGCCGGCCTCCTCGACACCGCGGGCGATCCGGCGGGCGGTGGCCTTGATCTCCTTGGCGGCGCGCCGCTGGGCGTGCTCGGGCGTGTAGCCGAAGGTCTCGTACTGGGCCTCGACGTGCAGATCGGCCTGGACGATGTCGATCCGCTCGAAGAACTCCAGCCCCCACCCGACGAGTTCGGCAATCCGACGGTGACTGAAATAGCTGTTTCCCGGACTGACTCCGATGAGCAGGTGCTCGCCGCGGCGCCAGATCTCCCGGCAACCGCCGGAGAACGGAAACGCCTCGTACACGGTCAGGTCGACGGGTGTGGCACGTTCGCCCGGGAGGGTTTCGCGCATGCCTTGCCTCCGCTTCGCAGGAATGGTCACAGGACTGGCTTCAGGTGGTCCACGCGGTTTTACCGGGATTCACAGAAGTGCATGGCGGGTACGCGGAGTTCACCCGGATGTAGGGGTGGGCTCACCGCATGCGGATGACGCGCGCCTGGTCAGGCGGCCTGCCCCGGGGAGCCGTGTGCTCTTGGTGGGGCGGCGACCACATGAAGTTACCGCCGCCGTTCGGGATCTCCGCAAGCCCTGCCGAGGGGTTGGCGGATTCTGATCACCGGGCGGCCTGAATCAGCCTGTACTCCTCCGGAAAGGTATGTCCACGGAGGCTTTCCGGGGGCGGCCGAATATCCCCCGGACAGCATGGCACGCCAGTGTGTCTTCCTCCAACATCCGTCCGCGAAAAGGGCTTTGTCTTTGCCGCGGCAGGGCGGCGGACGGCGTTCAGCCGGCCGCGACCTCCCGCCCGGTGCGGACCACCAGGCCCAGCAGGGCGCCGATCTCGGCGGCGGTGGTGTGCGGATTGAGCAGCGTCAGCTTCAGCCGGACCCGGCCCGGTCCCTCGCCGGGCAGTTCGGTCCGGCCGACGATGGCGCGGCCGGTGCGCAGCAGCGTCCGGCGCAGCTCGCCGTTGACCGCGTCGACGACGGCCGGGTCGGCGGCGTCCGCGTCCGGGCGGCCCGGCGGTCGGTAGCGGAACACCACCGTGGTCAGGACGGGTTCGGCGTACAGCTCCAGCTCGGGGTCCGCCCGGACGGCCTCGGCGGCGTCCAGCGCCAGCCGGTGGCAGGCGTCGACCAGCCGGCCGAGCCCGGCGCGGCCGAGGGTGCGCAGGGTGACGGCGATCTTGAAGGCGTCGGCCCGCCGGGTGGTGCGCAGCGAGCGGCCCAGCAGGCTGGGGTAGCCGGCCTGTTCGTCGTCGGCCGGGTTGAGGTATTCGGCCCGGCGGGCGAGCGAGACGTAGGTCTCGGCGCGGCGGACCAGGAAGATCCCGGCGGCGGCGGGCTGCCAGCCGAGCTTGTGCCAGTCGAGCGAGACGGAGTCGGCGCGGGCGATGCCGTCGAGCAGCGGGGCGAGGCGGTCCGAGAGCAGCGCGCCGCCCCCGTACGCGGCGTCCACGTGCAGCCAGGCGCCGTAGCGGGCGGCGAGGTCGGCGGCGGTGTGCAGCGGGTCGACGGCGCCGGTGTCGGTGGTGCCGGCCGTGGCCACCACCGCGATCGGGGTCTGCCCGGCCCAGCTGACCTCGGCCAGGGCGCGCTCCAGTCCGCCCGGGTCCATCCGCAGTTCGCGGTCGACGGGGACGGGGACGACGGCGCGTTCGCCGAGGCCGAGCAGCGCGGCGGCGCGCTGGACGGAGAAGTGCGCGGCGCGGGAGGCGATGATCCGCGGTTCGACGCCCGCCGGGATGCCGTCCAACTCGACGATGCCGTCGAGCTTCTGGTCGCGGGCCAGCATCAGGCCCATCAGATTGGACTCGGTGCCGCCGGAGGTGAGCACGCCGGCGGCGGCGGCCGGGTCGTAGCCGACCAGGGCGGCCAGTTCGGCGAGCAGCGCCGTCTCCAGCGCCGTCGCGGCGGGGGCCTGGTCCCAGGAGTCCTGCGAGGGGTTCAGCGCGCTGACGGCGAGGTCGGCGGCGGCCGCGACGGCCAGCGGCGGGCAGTGCAGGTGGGCGGCGCAGGCGGGGTCGGCCGGGTCGGCGGCGCCGTGGGCGAGCAGTTCGGTGAGCCGGGCGAGCGCCTGCGGGCCGTGCGCGTCGGCCAGCCCCGCGACGGCCAGGGCGGCGAGTTCCCCGGGCCGGCCGGCGGGCAGCGGGCCGGCCCGGCGGGCGGCCCCGGCACCCAGCGCGGCCAGGACGTCGGCGAGCAGGGGGGCGAGCGCGGCCGGGCCGCCGGTGCCGCCGGCCAGCGCGTCGGGGGCGGTGGCCGGGGCCGTCCGGGGAACGGCGGCGAGCCGCGCGGCGGGCTCGCGGGCGGGGTGGCCGGGGTCGTCCGGGGTGGTCACCGCGCTCCCGCCGCGGCCGCCGCGATGGCGTCGGCGAGGCGGTCGAGCACCGCGGCGGCCTGCTCGTCGGTGATGGTGAGCGGCGGCAGCAGCCGCAGGACGGCGTCGTGCCGGCCGCCGAGTTCGACGATCAGGCCGCGGGCCAGGCAGGCCTCGCGGACCTTGACCGCGAGCGCGGGAGCGGCCGGGCGGGCCCCGCAGGCGTCCGGTTCGGCGTCCGGGTCGACGAGTTCGACGCCCAGCATCAGCCCGCGCCCGCGCACGTCGCCGATCACCGGCAGCTCGCCGGCCAGCGCCCGCAGCCGCTCGATCATCCGGGCGCCGACCAGTTCGGCCCGCCCGGCCAGGCCGTTCGCGGCGACGTACCGCAGGGTGGCCGCGCCGGCCGCCATCGCGAGCGTGTTGCCGCGGAAGGTGCCGGTGTGCGCGCCGGGCCGCCAACTGTCGTACTCCTCGCGGTAGACGACGACGGCGAGCGGCAGGCTGCCGCCGATCGCCTTGGAGAGCACCATGGCGTCCGGCACGATGCCGCTGTGCTCGACCGCCCACATCGCACCGGTGCGGCCGACCCCGGTCTGCACCTCGTCGACGATCAGCGGGATGCCGCGCTCGGCGGTGATCCGGCGCATCGCGCGCAGCCAGCCGTCGGGGGCGGGGACGACCCCGCCCTCGCCCTGGACCGCCTCCAGGACCATCGCGGCGGGCCGCACCACGCCGCCCGAGGGGTCGTCCAGCAGCCGCTCGGCGTAGGTCGCGGCGAGCTCGGTGCCCGCCTCGCCGCCGACGCCGAACGGGCAGCGGTAGCCGTACGGGTAGGGCAGCCGGACCACCTCGCCGCCGCCCGGCAGGGGCTCCTTGACGGCGACGTTGCCGGTCAGCGCGAGGGATCCGGCCGTCATGCCGTGGTAGGCGCCGGTGAAGGCGAGGGCGCCGGAGCGGCCGGTGGCGGTCTGCATCAGCTTGAGCGCGGCCTCGACGGCGTCCGTCCCCGCGGGGCCGCAGAAGTGCACCCGGGCCTGCCGGGCGAACTCCTTCGGCAGGCTCTCGAACAGGGCGGTGGTGAAGTCGTCCTTCTCGGCGGTGGCGAGGTCCAGCAGGTGCAGCGGCGCGCCGCTGTCCAGGGTGCGGCGGATCGCCTCCAGCACCACCGGGTGGTTGTGGCCGAGTGCCAGCGTGCCGGCTCCGGAGAGGCAGTCCAGGTAGCGGCGGCCGTCGGCGCCCTCGACCGTCATGCCGTTGGCGCGCACCGGGACGATCGGGAACGAGCGGGCGTAGGTGCGGGCGGCGGACTCGCGGACACGCTGGCGGCGCAGGATGGCGTCGCCCGGGGCCTGGGCGGGGACGGCAGCGGACCCGGTGGCGGGGACGGCGGCGAGCGTCAAGGCGAACTCCCAAGAAGTTAGGTAAGCCTAACTTTACTTCCCTGACCTGGCCGGATCCGCCCCGGGTCGCGAGAACCACCCGAGCGGGTGACGCGGGGCCCGCCTCCCCAACGAGCGGAGGGGCCGCGGGTTACGGCCCGCGCGCTACCCTCGCCCCCATGTCACCCTCACCCTCAGCCTCGCCCGGCACCCCCGACGCCCCCGACACCCCCGACGCCCCCGCGCACGATGCCGAGCACGCCGCCGAACTGGCCCGCACCCGTGAGTTCTTCGGCACCCGCGCCGCCGGCTGGGACGCCAAGTTCCCCGACGACGGCCCCCGCTACACCGCCGCGATCGCCGAACTCGGCCTGCGCCCGGGCGACTCCGTCCTGGACGCCGGCTGCGGCACCGGCCGCGCACTCCCCCCGCTGCGCGCGGCGGTCGGCCGCGACGGCCGGGTGTACGGCGCCGACGTCACCCCCGAGATGCTCCACGAGGCCGACACCCGCCACCACGGCACCGCGGCCCTGCTGCTCGCCGACTGCGCCCGACTGCCGCTGCCCGACGCCGCCCTGGACGCCGTCTTCGCCGCCGGGCTGATCTCCCACCTCCCCGACCCCGCCCGCGCCCTGCGCGAGCTCGCCCGCGTCACCCGCCCGGGCGGCGCGCTCGCCCTCTTCCACCCCGTCGGCCGGGCCGCCCTGGCCGCCCGCCACGGCCGCGAGCTCACCCCCGACGACCTGCGCGCCGAGCCCAACCTGCGCCCACTGCTGACCGCCGCCGGCTGGCGACTGGACGGCTTTGCGGACACGGACGACCAGTACCTCGCACGGGCGATCCGGGTCAACCCGTAGTTGACACCGCCGGTGGTAACCTGGCCGCATGTCCGAGCAGATGGATGCCGCACCGACCTCGCGTCCGGTGAAGAAGTACAGCGTTTCCATGCCCGAGGACGTGGCCGAGGAGGTTCGCGCCCGGGTGGGTAAGGGCTCGTTCAGCGCCTACGTGACTGCCGCGGTCAAACAGGCG
Organism: Kitasatospora sp. NPDC003701; assembly: GCF_053587085.1. Lineage (NCBI taxonomy): Bacteria > Bacillati > Actinomycetota > Actinomycetes > Kitasatosporales > Streptomycetaceae > Kitasatospora > Kitasatospora sp. NPDC003701. The sequence continues at coordinate 50,150 of NZ_JBSFNM010000006.1, read as the reverse complement.
ATAGAGCGCGAGCACCTTGCCGAACTCGTCGACGACTACGTTCGTCGCAATGGCGAGATCCCCGAAACCGCTCGGGCCCAGGCAGCCCGCGAGGCCGAGGAAGCGGAGCGGAGGTACGCGCAGTGGCTCGCCGAACAGGGACCCAGCGAGTCCCTGGCAAGCTGACGCCGGGGGCGCTCGTGCTGGACAGCCAGGGCCTGTCCCTGGCCATCGCCGAGGATCCGCTTGTGATGGCTCGGATCGACCACGCCAAGACTCACGGCGCCAGGGTGGTCATCAGCACGCTGACGCTGATCGAAGCGATGAATCCGCAGCAGTCACAGCCTCGTTGGGACTTCGTCGTCTCCCGCCTCAATGTCGAGGAGGTGACCCGACAGGTGACTCGGCAGGCGATGGCACTACTCGTGACCGCCGGACTGCACGGCCACAAGTACGCGATCGACGCCGTCGTCGCAGCCACCGCCATGGCGCAACCCGGACCCGTCCGACTCCTCACCAGCGACATCGACGACATGGCGAAGCTCTGCGACAAGCGGATCATGCTGATCCCGGTCTGACCCCTCCCCCACCGCCCGTCCAGCGGTAGCAGAGCTCCGGGCGGCCCACATTGCCGTACTGCGGCTCGCGGACGGCGAGGCCGATGTCGACGAGGTGTTCGAGGTAGCGGCGGGCGGTGATCCGGGAGACCCCGGCGGCGGTGCCGGCGGCCGCCGCGGAGATCCCGGTGCGGGCCTCGCGCAGGACGGCGGCGACGGTGTCCAGGGTGGGGGCGCTGAGCCCCTTGGGGAGGGCGGTGCGTTCGGGGGTGCGCAGCAGGGCGAGGGCCTGGTCGACCTCGTCCTGGCCGGTGGCCTCGCCGGTGCGGCCCAGGGTGTCGCGGTAGCGGGCGTAGCGCTCCAGCCGGTCGTGCAGGGCGGCGGCGCCGAACGGCTTCAGCAGGTACTGGACGACGCCCGCCGAGACGGCCTGGCGGACCATCGCGAGGTCCCGGGCCGAGGTGACGGCGATGACGTCGGTGGTGTGGCCGGCCGCGCGGAGCGTGCCGCAGAGCTGCAGTCCGTGCCCGTCCGGCAGGTAGAGGTCGAGCAGGGTGAGGTCGACGGGCCGGCCGGCGGCCCGGGCGCGGTCCAGGAAGCGCAGCGCGTCGGCGCAGCTGTGCACCGCGCCGGCGGCCCGGAAGCCCGGTTCGCGCTGAACGTAGAGGGTGTGGGCGGCGGCGGCCACCGGGTCGTCCTCGACCACCAGGACGGAGATCTCGGACCGGTCGGCGACGGGCCGGTCGGCGGGACCGTTCACGACAGCACCGCCCCGGCCGGCTCGGCCGGCTCGCACCGCCGGGGCGGCGGGCCCAGCGGCAGCCGGACGGTGAGCACCGCGCCGCGGTCCCGGCCGACCTCGACCGTGCCGCCGTTGCGGCGGGCGGTCTGGGCGACCAGGGCGAGCCCGAGGCCGTGCCCGCGGCCGTCCTGCTTGGTGCTCCAGCCGCGCCGGAACACGTCCTCGACCACGCCCGGGTCGATCCCGGCGCCGGTGTCGGCGACCCGCAGCAGCAGGTGCTCGCCGTCGACCCGGGCGGTGACGGTGACCTCGGGCTGCTCCGGGCGTTCGGCGGCGCCGGCGATCGCGGCGTCCACCGCGTTGTCGACCAGGTTGCCGAGGACGGTGATCAGGTCGCGGGGCGCGAGGTCGGGCGGCAGCACGCCGTCGTCGATCCGGCTGTCCTCGGTGAGCGTCAACTCCACGCCCCGCTCGGCCGCCTGGGCCGCCTTGCCGAGCAGCAGCGCGGCCAGCACCGGCTCACCGACGGCCGCGACGACGCGGTCGGTGAGCTGCTGGGCGAGTGCGAGTTCGGCGGTGGCGAACTCCACCGCCTGCTCGTGGCGCCCGAGTTCGATCAGCGAGACCACGGCGTGCAGCCGGTTGGCGGCCTCGTGCGCCTGCGCGCCGAGCGCCTCGGTGAAGCTCTTCACGGAGTCCAACTCGCCGGTGAGGGACTGCAGTTCGGTGTGGTCGCGAAGGGTGACCACACGGCCGAGGCCGGTGCCGATGGTGGAGGTGTTGAGCACCAGCACCCGCTCGGCGGTGAGGTGCACCTCGTCCCTCACCGGCCCCTCCCCGAGCACCGCGGCCACCAGGGCCTCCGGCAGCCCCAGCCCGTCGATCGGGCTCCGCTCCACCTCACCCTCCAGCGCCAGGAGTTCGCGGGCGGCGTCGTTGCAGAGCACCACCCGGTGCTTGCGGTCGAGCAGCACCAGCCCCTCGCGCACCGAGTGCAGGGTCGCCTGGTGGTACTCGTAGAGGTGGCTGAGCTCGGCCGGCCCCATGCCGTGGGTGTGCCGCCGCAGCCGGGAGTTGGCGAGGTAGGTGCCGAGCCCGCCGACGGCCAGCGCGGCCACGGCGACGCCCACCAGCGCGAGCAGCGGCCCGCGCAGCTGCGCGGAGATGGACTGCACCGTGATGCCCGCGCTGACCAGCGCGACCACCCGGTGCCGGTCGTCCAGGACCGGGGTGACCACCCGTACCGACGGCCCGAGCGTGCCCGTGTACGTCTCGCTGCGGGTCTCCCCCGCGAGCGCCCAGTCGATGTGCCCGAGGAAGGTCTTGCCGATCTGCTCGGGCAGCGGGTGCGTCCAGCGCACGCCCGCGGTGTCCATCACGGTGATGAAGGAGACCCCGGTGTCCACCCGCACCTGCTCGGCGTAGGGCTGGAGGACGGCGGTCGGGTCCGGGTCGGCGACGGCGGCCCGGACCGACGGCGAGTCGGCCACCGAGCGGGCGACGGCGGTGACCTGGCGGCGGGCGGCGTCCTCGGTGCGGTCGGCGGTGAACAGGTAGGCCAGCACGGCGCCGCCGGCCACCACGGCGGCGACGATCACCACCTGGACGACGAAGAGCTGTCCGGCCAGGCTGCGCACCGGCCGGCGCGGCGAGGGGAGGGTGCGCGCGGACATGCCTGACAGTGTGCACCACCGCCGGAGCCCGGCAAGGGCCCCGGCCGGCACGGCCCGTTCCCGTACGGGGTGTGAACTCTATGAACGCAAACGTGACCTCCGTCACGGCGCGGCCCATAGTCGGAGCGGCCCACCACCCGGGGCCGCCAGGACTGCAGGGCGAAGGAGCCGCAGATGTCGATCACTGGAGCAGGACCGCAGGCGGGAGGCAGACGCCGGGACCGCACCCACTACCTCTACCTCGCGGTGATCGTGGCCGTGATCGCGGGCGTGGTGGTCGGCCTGGCCGCGCCGTCGTTCGCGGTGGAGCTGAAGCCGATCGGGACCGGCTTCGTCAATCTGATCAAGATGATGATCAGTCCGGTGATCTTCTGCACCATCGTGCTGGGCATCGGCTCGGTGACCAAGGCGGCGAAGGTCGGCAAGGTCGGCGGGCTGGCCCTCGGCTACTTCCTCGCCATGTCGACCGTGGCCCTGGCCATCGGCCTGCTGGTCGGCAACCTGCTGGAGCCCGGCGGCGGCCTGCACCTGACCGCCGCGCTGGCCAAGTCCGGCCACGCCCAGGCGGCCGCCGGGGGCGCGCAGTCCACCGCCGACTTCCTGCTCGGGATGATCCCGACCACCATGTTCTCGGCCCTCACCGAGGGCAAGGTGCTGCAGACCCTGCTGGTCGCCCTGCTGGCCGGCTTCGCCCTCCAGGCGATGGGCCCCGCCGGCGCCCCGGTGCTGCGCGGCATCGAGCACGTGCAGCGCTTGGTGTTCCGGGTCATGTCGATGATCATGTGGGTGGCGCCGATCGGCGCCTTCGGGGCGATGGCGGCGGTGGTCGGCGCGACCGGCACGGCCGCCCTGAAGAGCCTCGCCGTGATCATGATCGGTTTCTACCTCACCTGCGGGCTCTTCGTCGTCGTGGTGCTCGGCACGCTGCTGCGGCTGGTCGCCGGGGTGAACGTGTTCACCCTGCTGCGCTACCTCGGCCGCGAGTTCCTGCTGATCCTCTCCACCTCGTCCTCCGAGAGCGCGCTGCCCCGCCTGATCGCCAAGATGGAGCACCTGGGCGTCAGCCGCCCGGTCGTCGGCATCACCGTGCCGACCGGCTACAGCTTCAACCTGGACGGCACCGCCATCTACCTCACGATGGCCTCGATCTTCATCTCCGAGGCGATGGACAAGCCGATGTCCGTGGGCGAGCAGCTGTCCCTGCTGGTCTTCATGGTGATCGCCAGCAAGGGCGCGGCCGGGGTCACCGGCGCCGGGCTGGCCACCCTCGCGGGCGGGCTGCAGTCGCACAAGCCGGCGCTGGTGGACGGGGTCGGTCTGATCGTCGGCATCGACCGCTTCATGTCGGAGGCCCGGGCGATGACCAACTTCGCGGGCAACGCCGTGGCCACCGTGCTGATCGGGCACTGGACCGGCGAGTTCGACCGGGAGCGGGCCCGGCAGGTGCTGGCGGGCGCGGTGCCGTTCGACGAGCGGACGCTGGTGGACGCCCACGGCGCGCCCGGGACGCCGGCGGCCGATGCCCCCGACGCTCCCGACGTCCTGCCGGAGCCCGTCCCCGCCCAGGGCGGCACCCCGAGCAGGACGGCCGCCTGAGCCCGCTGCGGCTCCCCCTTGTCCCCCCGGTCCGGCGCCTCGCCCAACCCCCCGAGCGGCGCCGGGCCGGGGGCCCGCACGTCCGTGCCGGCGAGGGCCCGGCCGGAGTCGCCGGATTCCGGTAACGGTCGCCGAAGGTCGCCGGGGTCGCCTGAGGCCACCGGAGCCCGTCAGAGCTCGTCAGAGCTCGTCGGAGCCACTGACCGCCCAGCTCAGGCCGCTCGCCGGGTCCTCGACCGCGACGTGCAGGTGGCGCAGCCCGTCCTCCGGCTCCCACCAGGTGAAGCAGCGCATCCGGGCCACCAGGGCGTTCACCTCCGCGCGGTCCGGTCCGCCGGCCCCGGCCATCGCGCCGAGCGCCCGCCACAGTGCCAGCCGGCCCTGCGCCGAGCCGTGCGCCCGGTCCACCACCCCGGCCTGGAGCAGCACCGGGTAGACCAGCGCGAAGGGCAGGTACCCGCCGGTGACCCGCCGCCCCGGGGCCAGCAGTGCGGCCGCCTGCGGCGCCGGCCCCCGGGCGCAGACCACCTCCACCCAGTCCGCCAGCGCGGCCAGCGCCCGGGTGGCCCGCTGGCCGCGCAGCCGGTCGCAGGACTCCGGCAGCAGGACCGGGCCGAGGCCCTCGCGGGTGGCGGGCAGGTTCAGCAGCGCGCTGCGCGACCCGCCGGCCGGCAGGTAGTCCCGGACCCGCACCCCGTCGCCCCAGCCGGCCGACTCCCAGGGCTCCAACTGCAGCGGGACGCCCTCCGGATCCGGCTCGGCCCCGTACGAGAGGTCCTCGCCGATCAGGATCCGGGTGTGCTCGACCAGCCGGCGCACCGGCGCCGGGCCGAGCAGCGGAGCCAGCCGCAGCCAGGAGTGCCGGGTGGCCAGCACCTCCCAGAGCGGCCCGGCGTCGTGGTCCGCCGGTCCGGCGGCGGTGCCGGGGCCCCCGTCGTGGTCGAACAGGCGGACGGCCAGCTCGGGCGGCGCGGCGTACGCGATCAGATGGCCGAGCGGCGCGGTCTCCGCCGCCGCCCGGTCCTCGCCGTCGCGCGCCACGGCGAGGGCCCGGGCCCGCCGGTAGTGGCCGAGCAGCTCGGACCAGCGCCCGTCCTCGGCCAGTGTGCGGAGCCGCTGCTCCTCGTACGCGATCACGATGCGCAGCGTACGGGCCGAGGCCGCCGCATCTGCTGACGTGCCGTCAGTTCGGTGCGTCGGCCCCTCCCCGGCGCCGCCCGCCGGTACGCGGCGGGCCGTCGTGGCCGGGGCGGGCCCGGCCGGGCTGGTGGCGGCGGTCGCATCCGCGGTCGCGCTCGCCCGGCTGTTCGACCACGTTCCGGCCGGGCCGCCCGCCCGGACAGCCGCCCTCGCGCCCGCCCCCGCCCTCGCGCTCAGCCTCGCCCCCGCCCTCGACCTCGCCTTCGAGGACCCGGCGGAGCCGGGCCAGCGCGCGCCGCCTGGTCACCGCCAGCGTGGAGCGGTGCAGGCCCAGCAGGGCGGCAGCCTCGTCGACGCTGTACCCGTCGAGGTCGACCAGCTGCACCACCCGGGCCTGCTTCGCCGTCAGGCAGCCCAGCAGCCGGACCACCTCCCAGCGCGCCAGCAGCTCCCCCAGCCCGCCACTGCCCGGGTCGGCCGAGGCGTGGTCGTCCGCCACCGGCTCGGACAGCAGCACCCGACGGCGTTCACGCCGCCACTGGTCGCGCACGAGGTTCGTCATGGTGGTGAACGCGTAGGCGTAGGGCTGCGGATGGCCGAGGAACCGCTCGGGGCGGCGGGCGATCCGCAGGTACGCGTCGTGGACGACGTCGTCGGCGGCGATCCGGCTCCCGGTGAGCGAGACGGCCGCACGGTGCAGCCGGGGCAGCAGGCCCGTGAACACCCGGTTGAATTCGGCCGGGTTGGCCGCGGACCCGAAGTCCGGCTCCCGCCCACCCCGGCACCGACCGCTGAACTCCATGCCGCCCCCTCGGAACTCGGCACCCCGCAGGCCCAGTTGACGACCCGACCGGCAACCCGCCTATGACACAGGTCACATCATAGTTCGTCGTCTCACTCTTCGCAGTCATTCGTATGCAATGAGTCACCGGTCGGGCGGGGCGGGGACCTCCGGGCCCCGACGCGCCCGGCCGGGGCAGGCACCACGAGCGAGGAGAGAGCACCCATGTCCGGTTGTATCGCCAGGAACATCGCCAAGTTCGGGATGGTGGCCGCGGCCGCCCTCGGCGCACTCGGCGCCACCACCCTGCCGTCCGTCGCCGCGCCGGCCGCCACCGACCAGTCCATCTCCGCCGGTTCGGGCCCGTCGGCCCAGGCCGTCACCGCCTCCTACCACTGCGTCATCACCGCCGACCTCGGCTGGCGCTGGGAGGGCAACTGCCGGATCTACTCGGGCGAGCTGCGCACCATCACCTACTGCGCCAACGGCACCTCCACCACCGGGCTCTGGATCGGCGCGCGGCCGGAGCCGTGGGCGGTCTGGGGCAACTGCCCGGGCTCCAGCTGGACCAGGATCGCCTTCCAGACCCGCGGCTGAACCTCCCCCGCACACCACGACCCGGGGGTGCCGCCCGTCGGCGGGCGGCACCCCCGGGCTCGTACCCGGGCCGGGGCGTCAGGCCGCGCGGTGGTGCTGATCCGGAGTCGGGCGTGCGGGCGCCGCCGGGAACTCCTCGATGGTCAGCTCGCCCGCCTCCCGGCGCACGGCGCGGTCCCGGGTCGTCGGGGAGAGCGCGACGAAGGCCGCGGTGATGAAGAGGAACGACCCGATCCCGACCGCGAGCGGGAAGACGAACTCCATCGGGCCGGCCCCGTCCAGCCCCGCCCCGTCCGGCCCCACCCCGTCCGGCCCGGTCCGCACCGGCTCCAGGTACGCGTGGACGGCGGCCATCCCCGTGTAGTGCATACAGCTCACGGCCAGGCCCATGACCAGCGAGGCGGCCGTCGCGGCGGCCACGCTGCGGATGGTGACGGCGGCCCAGAGCCCGCCGGTGGCGGCGCCGACCGCGATGAGTACGGACAGCGCCACCGTGCCCGGGTCGTAGCGCAGGCCGCCGTGCATCCGCAGGGCCGCCATGCCGACGTAGTGCATCGAGGCGATGCCGAGGCCGGTCACGAGCCCGCCGGTCAGCAGCGCGAGGCCCCGGTGCCGCCCGTACCCGACGGCGAACACCCCCAGGCCGGTGACCGCGACGGCCACCAGCAGCCCGAGCACCGTCAGCGGGACGCTGTAGCGCAGCTCGGTGCCGTCGACGGCGAAGCCGAACATCGCCACGAAGTGCATCGTCCAGACCCCGCAGCCGATCGCGGCCGCCGCCGTGAGCAGCCAGTTCCGGCGGGCCGCGCCGGTCCTGTCGAGGCCGCGCAGGGTGCAGCGCAGGCCGGTCGCCGCGCCGGCGCACGCGACCACGTACGAGAGCGCGGGCGTCAGCCAGCCGGAACCGAGATGGCTCGTCGTGCCCATGGGACCTCCGGTCGACCGGTCGGGCCCGGGGCGGTTCACGCTGCGCCCGGGCTCCCTGGACCGGGCGGACTCCGCGCGGCCGGCCGACGGGTGACCGGTCCCGGAGGACCGACACCCGTCATATGCCAGCAGCACGTGCGCTTCCGGTCCGGGGTGCGTGGGACGCTATCCGGGACCGGGAATTGGTCACCCGAAGATGTGAAAAGCTGCCCGCAACGTGTGGGCGCTGTGTTCGAATGGCCCCGTCCTGTGCCGCCGGACACCGCGAACGAACGGCCCCGGCGAGCCGGACTCCCCGGGCCCGCGCGCGCCGGCCTACTCGTACTCGGTGCCGCCCTTGCGGGTCAGGTAGGCGTCGCCGACCACCTTGGCGATCGCCCGGCCGCCCACCACCGGGCTGTACCGCTCGGTCACCGGCCGGATCACCACGCCCTCGCGCACGTGCAGTTCACGCCCGGAGACCGTCTCGCGCCCCTGGGCCAGCGCCAGCACGGTGTCCGGGTCGAACGGGCCGCGCCACAGCTCGGGTACCAACGGCAGTTCGCCGTCGAGCAGTTCGGCCGCCGACAGCCAGCGCAGCTGTCCGTCCACCACCGCCGAGACGTCGAACGCGGCGTAGCCGGGCAGCTCCGTGCGGCCGGACTCGCCGTACGTCAGGTCCTGCACGCCGGCGCCGAACACCTCGCCGAAGACGCCCACCCGCTCGGCCCCGAGCCGCTCCGCCAGCCGGGCGGCCACCGCCGGTATGCCGTGCGCCCGCACGGCCCGCCAGTAGAGGTTCCGCTCGTCCTCGACCAGCGCCAGCCCCTGGGCGCCGATGCCCTTCGAGGACACCTGCACCTCGCCCCCGGCGGCGTGGTAGGTGACGAGGCAGCAGCTGCCGTGCAGCTTCTCGGTCAGCACGACCGGCTCGCCGGGCTCGAAGATCCCCGGGAAGCGTTTGAGGTTCTCGATGTCCACCCACGGCAGCAGGTCCGGCGCGCGGACCACGTCGCCGTTCATCGACGTCGGGATCGGCGGCTGCCACTTGACCACGCCCAGCCGCTCGGCGAAGTCCTCGCCGAGTTCGGCGGCCGCCGCCAGGTCGGTGCCGGCCAGCGCGCCGGGGCGGCAGACGATGCCCTGCGACAGCTCGCCGCGCAGCCGGACGGCCTTGACCCGGTCGGCCCCGCTCCCGGCCAGCCGCCCGGTCAGGCCCAGCTCCTCGATCAGCGGGGCGGGCAGCACGGCCTGCTCGGGGATGTAGACGGCGTAGTCACCCGTCCGGTACGCGCCCTTGGCCACCACCGCCCGGTAGAGCCCGACCTGCGCCAGCTCCAGGGCGTCGGCATTCGGATGCGCCAGGATGGTCAGCCGTTCGGCGGTGACACGCAGTGTGGACATGGGTGGGCTCCTCCCCTTGGCTCGGCCGGTCGGCCGGCGGTGCGGTGCGATGCAATGCGGTGCAGCGCGGGCGGTGCGGCGCGGGCGGTGCGGTGCGGTGCGTGCGGGTGCACGGACCTACGGGCGTTCGGTTGTACGGCGGTACGGGCATACGGCTGTACGGGCGTACGGGTGCGCAGTCGTACGAGCTCTTCGTGCGCCCGCCCGGCGTTCACTCTCGCCGCTCGGAGTGCCCGCACGCCAAGGGTTTTCCCGGCCCGGGCGGCTCCCGGACGGGCTGGCGGCCCCGGCTGCCCCGGGGGCGCGCACAGGGCGCGGCGGGGGCACGCGCACCGGCCGGAACGGGCGGGCCGTCCACCCGGTTTGAGCCTTCCCACAGCCGGGGCATGAACCCCGGCGGTACCCGCCTGTGCAATGCGACAGGCGATTTTCCGTTGGTATTTGCAGCACTATGATCGGCGTAATGGCCGCACCTGCGGCTGCATCCCCGCGCCCCTTCCGGCGCGCCCAGGAGGGGAAAGACCGATGACCACCCGTACCGCCACCACCCGCAGACTCGCCGTCGCCGCCGCAGCGGTCCTCGCTCTCAGCCTCGGGGTCACCGCCTGCGGCAGCGACGGCGGCGACAAGGCCTCCGGCGGCTCGACCGGCGCGGCGTCGACCACCGGGGCGGCGTCCACCGGGGCTTCGGCCGGCGCCGCCAAGGTGTCCGGCCCGATCACCGTCTTCGCGGCCGCCTCGCTCAAGGAGACCTTCACCGACCTCGGCAAGAAGTTCGAGGCGGCCAACCCGGGCGCCAAGGTGACGTTCAACTTCGGCGGCAGCTCCAGCCTCGCCACCAGCATCAACTCCGGCGCCCCCGCCGACGTCTTCGCCGCCGCCAGCCCCGCCACCATGAAGACGGTGACCGACGCGGGCGGCGCCACCGGCGAGCCGAAGACCTTCGTCAAGAACACGCTCACCATCGCCGTGCCCAAGGGCAACCCCAAGCACCTCGCCGGGCTGAACGACCTCGCCGCCCCCGGCGTCAAGGTCGCGCTCTGCGCGAAGGAGGTGCCGTGCGGCGCCGCCGCCCAGACCGCGCTCAAGGCGGCCGGCGTCAACCTCACCCCGGTCACCCTGGAGCAGGACGTCAAGGGCGCGCTGACCAAGGTCGAGCTGGGCGAGGTCGACGCGTCGCTGGTCTACCAGACCGACGTCAAGGCCGATGCCGCGAAGATCGACGGCGTGGACTTCCCCGAGGCCGCCAAGGCCGTGAACGACTACCCGATCGCCGCCCTCGCCAAGGCCCCCAACAAGGACGGCGCCGCCGCCTTCGTCGCGTACATCCAGTCGCCCGAGGCCCAGCAGGTGCTCACCGCGGCGGGCTTCCAGGCGCCGTGAGCCACCGCACCACCCGGGGACCCGCGTCCGACGACGACGCGCGCGGTGCCGCCGGTGCCGGGCCTGCGCGAGCAGGCCTGCCGCACCGGCGGCGGCGCGCGCGCCGCGTCCCGGTCGCGCTGCTGCTCCCGGCGCTGCTCGGGCTGGCGTTCCTGACCCTGCCGCTGGTCGGGCTGCTGGTCCGGGCCCCCTGGAGCACGCTGTCCGACCAGCTCACCAGCACCGAGGTGTGGGACGCCCTACGGCTCTCGCTGTTCTGCGCGACGGCGGCCACGGCCGTCTCACTGGTGCTCGGGGTGCCGCTGGCCTGGGTGCTGGCGCGGACCGAGCTGCCCGGCCGCCGGCTGGTCCGGGCGCTGGTCACGCTGCCGCTCGTGCTGCCGCCGGTGGTCGGCGGCGTGGCGCTGCTGCTGGTGCTCGGGCGGCGCGGCATCGTCGGGTCCTGGCTGGACTCCACCTTCGGGATCACCCTGCCGTTCACCACCACCGGCGTGGTGGTCGCCGAGGCGTTCGTCGCGATGCCGTTCCTGGTGATCAGCGTCGAGGGCGCGCTCCGGGCCGCCGACCCCCGCTACGAGGAGGCGGCCGCCACCCTGGGCGCCTCCCGGCTGACCGCCTTCCGCCGGGTGACCCTGCCGCTGATCGCCCCAGGCATCGGGGCCGGCGCGGTGCTGGCCTGGGCCCGGGCGCTCGGCGAGTTCGGCGCGACGATCACCTTCGCGGGCAACTTCCCGGGCCGGACGCAGACCATGCCGCTCGCCGTCTACCTGGCCATGGAGTCCGACCCGGAGGCGGCGATCGCGCTGTCGCTCGTCCTGCTGGTGGTCTCCATCGCCGTCCTGGCCGGCCTGCGCGACCGCTGGCTGTCCACGCCGTGAGCGGCACCGTGAACGACGCCCGCGCCACCGTCACCGTCACCGTGGGCGCGCCGCCGCCGACCCGTACCTCCCCCAGGACGCCGCCACGATGACTGCCACGAAGCCCGCCCTCGACGCCCGGCTGCGGGTGGACCGCGCCGCCTTCAGCCTCGACCTCGCGCTCACCGCCGCCCCCGGCGAGGTGGTCGCCCTGCTCGGACCGAACGGCGCCGGCAAGTCCACCGCCCTGCGCGCGCTCGCCGGCCTGCTCCCGCTGAGCGGCGGCCACCTGCGGCTGGACGGCCGCGTGGTCGAGGACCCGGCGCAACGGCTGCACACCCCCGCCGAGGAGCGGCCGGTCGGCGTGGTGTTCCAGGACTACCTGCTCTTCCCGCACCTCAGCGCGCTCGACAACGTCGCGTTCGGGCCGCGCTGCCAGGGCCGGCCCAAGCGCGAGGCCCGGGCCGAGGCCGCCGGCTGGCTGGAGCGGATGGGTCTGGCCGAGCACGCGGGCACCCGCCCCGGCCGGCTCTCCGGCGGCCAGGCGCAGCGGGTCGCGCTGGCCCGGGCGCTGGCCGTCCGGCCCCGGCTGCTGCTGCTCGACGAGCCGCTGGCCGCCCTGGACGCCCGCACCCGCCTCGATGTCCGCTCCCAGCTCCGGCGCCACCTGGCCGAGTTCGAGGCGGTGGCGGTGCTGGTGACGCACGATCCGCTGGACGCCATGGTGCTGGCCGACCGGCTGGTGGTGATCGAGGACGGCCGCGAGGTGCAGTCCGGCAGCCCCGCCGAGATCGCCCGGCGGCCGCGCACCGACTACATCGCCCGCCTGGTCGGCCTCAACCTCTACCAGGGTGTCGCGGACGGCCGCCGGGTCACCCTGGCCGACGGCGCCGTACTGGCCACCGCCGAGGAGCTGACCGGTCCCGCCTTCGTGGCCTTCCCGCCGGCCGCCGTGACGCTGCACCGGGAGGCGCCGAAGGGCAGCGCGCGCAACGTCTGGGAGCTGGAGGTCGCGGGCCTGGACCTGCACGGCGACCAGGTCCGTGCCGACCTGGTCGGCACCCTCCCGATGGCGGCCGACCTCACCCCCGCCGCCGCGGCCGACCTCGACCTGGCGACCGGCGCGACCGTCTGGGCCTCCGTGAAGGCCGTCCAGACCCACGCCTACCCGGCCTGAGCCGCCCCGGGGCGGCGGGCGCCGGGGCCCGGGGGTACTCCTCGGGGCGCACCGGCGCGGGGTGCGCGCCCGGCTACTCCGCGGGCTCCACGAAGCCGGACTCGTACGCGGCGATCACCGCCTGGGCGCGGTCCCGGCCCCGAGCTTCGCCAGCACGCTGCTGACGTGCGGCTGGTGGTGCTCTGCCTCGGGCTGACCGCCGTCCTGCGCAACCTCGGTGCCGCCCTCGGCCTGCTCACCCCGATGCTCTTCCTCGGCACCACCCTGCTGGCGGCGTTCCCCGGGGTGCGCGAGGCGGCCCGGTTCCTGCCCGACCGGGCCGGCTTCCACGCGCTGCGCACCCAGCCGGACCCGACCGTCCACTACGGCCACTGGACCGGCCTGCTGATCATGGCCCTCTGGACGGCCGCGGCGGCGTACGGCGGGCTGCGCTCGGTGCGGCGCTACGAGGCCCGGACCGGGTGAGGGACGGGACAGGACTCGGCGGGGGGCCGGGCCGGGCTCGGCGGGGGGCCGGGCCGGACTCGGCGGGGGCCGGGCCGGGCTCGGCGGGGGGCGGGCGGCCCCGCGCTCAGCCGCGCAGTGCCGGGTGCTCCGCGATCACCGTGCAGCTGCCCGGGGCGATCTCGGTGAACCCCGCGTCCTGGACCAGCGGCAGACCGCTCGCCACCAGCTCCGTCCAGGCCTCGGGGGTGGCCGTCCGGACCGCCAGTGCGAACCCGGACTCGGCCCACTCCTTGCGCTGCGCGTCGTCCAGCCGCCACCAGGCGAGCTGGGCGGCGTGGCCGGTCTGGGCCATCGTCTTGCCCGCGCTCATCTCCAGCTCCGGGTTCAGCCAGAGCACCGGCAGGCCCGCTCCGGGTGCGGGGACGGGGCCGGTCTCCTCCAGATCGGTGCCGGAGACCTGGAGCTTGGCGAGCTCCTTGGGCCAGCCGTCCAGCGGAACCGGCGGGAACACCCGCACCTCCGCCTCCCGGCCGGCCACCGTGATGCCCGGCAGCTCGCCCGCCCGGCGCCACTCGCCGCCCCGCGCACGCCGGACGACCTTGCGGATCCGGGCGTCCTCCCAGGCCTCGACCCGCTCGGCCCACTCGCCGTCCGGCCCGGTGACCCGGGGGTCGGACAGCAGGGTGAGCACGGCCCGCGCCGAGGTCTCCAGCGCGTCGGTCCGCCCGGGCGGGGTGGCCCGCTCCAGCCGGACGACCAGCGGCAGCACGTACTGCGGCCGGGCGTCGCGGTCCTCGGGAGCAGGGGCGGGGACGGGGGCGTCGAACGGAGAAGTCACCCGTCCAGCATGCCAGCCCCCGATCCGCGACGATCACGACAGGTCGCCCGGTACGTCCGCCGACGGTCCGCCGCGGCCGTCGGGGCCGTCGGGGCCGTGGGGGTCGGGCCGGACGCGGCCGTCGGCGGACGGCGGGTCAGCGCAGGCGCCGGCGCAACTCGTCGACGGCGGCCCGGATGCCCGCGCTGTAGACGTCCTCCGGCAGCGCGTCGAGGCTCCGCACGGCGCGCTCCAGCTGCTCGCGCGCCCGGTCCGGTTCGCCCAGCTTGAGGTGGTCGGAGGCCAGGTTGAGGTGCAGGGAGGGATAGAACGCCCGGACCTGCAGGGCGGCGGCGTAGGTCTGCGCGCGCTCGGCGGTCAAGGAGTCGGCGGCGGCCAGTGCCCGGCGGTCCCACTCCAGCTCGGCGCGCGGGTCGTCCTGCAGATCGGCCAGATAGTGGGCGAGCACGCAGCGGTGGAAGACGTCGCCGCGCTCGCCGAGTGCGTCCCAGAGCCGCTCGAAGCTCTCCCGGGCCTGCGCCGTCCGTCCGCGCTGCGCGGCATCGACGCCTTCCAGACCCAGCGCGAGCCGCTCCAGCACCCGGTCGTCGACACCGAAGGCATCGGCCCCGAGGGCATCGGCACCGACGGCGGCGGCTCCGGTTGCCGGCGGCACGGCGGCGGGCTCGTCGAGGCTCTCGGACATATCGGACATGCCCGCAGCCTAACCGGCGCCCGCACACCCCGCCGGGCCGCGCCCGGGCCGCCGACGACCGGGCCGCCGGCGGTACGCGGCGTCAGCGCCGGTAGCCGCGCTGCGCGTCCCGCTCCTCGGCGTCCTCGTACACCAGGAACCAGCCCTCCGGGTGGGTCGCCGCGAGCAGCAGCTCGGTGCGCTGCTCGGCGCTCAGCTCCGGATCGCCGTCGTCCGGCCCGAAGACGCCGAAGAGCTCGTCGTGGCAGCCGTCCCAGTCGTAGTCGTAGAGGTCGGCCGGCAGGTCGCCCATCATGTCGGCGACCGACTCGGGCTGCGCGCCGAGCAGCGTGCGGGCGTCCACCAGGGCCATCCGCAGGGCGATCTCCTCGGCCAGGCAGCGCGGCAACGGCCACTCGCCGAGCGCGAGGTCGTCGGCGAGGTCGTCGAAGGCGCGGGCCATCGCCCGGCGCCAGCTCCGGTGCTGGCGCCAGGTGCGCTGCGGCAGCCGCGGGAAGACCGTCCAGTCCGTCTCGTCGCCGTCCGCGACCGGCTCGTCCTCGTGCTCCTCCAGGTCGTCGTACGCGGCGTCGGCCAGGCCGAGCAGCTGGGCGTGGAGGAGGCAGGCGGTGCGCGGGGTCAGCGTCCAGTCCCCGGCCCCGCCGCCGCCGTCCTCGTCCTCACCGCCGTCCAGCGGGAAGAGCTCGGCGAAATCCGGCGCGAAGTCCTCGGTCACGCTGATCTCCAGCGTGCCGCCGATCGCCTCGACGCCCGGAATCGCGGCCACCAGCCGGTCCGGGTGCAGCAGCGCGCCGAGCGCCGCGTTGGCGTCCTCGGACACCTCGCGCAGCAGCTCACGGCGCTGACCCGCCGGGTCGACGCCCTCGAAGTCCAGCTCCTCGACGGCCGCGACCGCGGCCGCACGCAACGCCGGCCAGTTGGTGATCCGCAGGCCCAGCACCACCGTCGCCTCGATCTCCTGCGCGCCGGAGTCCTCCGCCGCGCCCGGCCCCTGTGGATGATCGCTTCGCTCGCCCATGGGGCTACGGTACGGCCTTTCCGCCGCCCGATCACCGGTCCGTCCAGCATCTCGACGCCTTCTCCGCCGGTTCCCGGCCATGCCTCTGCCCACCGGCGGTGCGCAGCCCGCAGGATGGCCCCATGGCTAACATCGACGAATTCGGCGGCGGGCAGCGCCCGGACGCCCAGGTCCTGGTCGTGACCACCAATGACATCCCCGGCTTCCGGGTCGACCACGTCATCGGCGAGGTCTTCGGCCTGACGGTCCGCAGCCGGCACATCGGCAGCCAGATCGGCGCCTCCCTGAAGTCACTGGTCGGCGGCGAGCTGCGGGGTCTGACGAAGACCCTGGTGGAGAGCCGCAACGAGGCGATGGAGCGGCTGGTCGAACAGACCAAGGCGCGCGGCGGCAACGCGGTGCTCATGTTCCGATTCGATGTCACGGAGGCCGCTGACGCGGGAACCGAGGTCTGCGCCTACGGCACCGCCGTGGTGATCTCCCCGGCCACCTGAGCCGACCGTCCGAGGCTCCCGCCGGAGCCCGGCCCGGCGCGCGGGATCGCCGGTCGTGCCGGGAACACTCCCTCCCCGCCGTATGTTTCACCGGCGTGACTGTTTACGGTGCAACCAACACCGGGGCCGCCGAGGCGGGTGCCGCCCCGCTCGACGCCGGCGCCACCCCGGAGGCCGGCGGTACCCGGCGGGTCGACGTCCTGGTGGTGGGCGCCGGGCAGGCCGGCCTGTCCGCCGCCTACCACCTGCGCCGCCGCGGCTTCGCCCCCTACCGGGCCGGCGCCGACGGCGGCTTCGTCGTCCTCGACGCCGGCACCACCCCCGGCGGCGCCTGGGCGCACCGCGCGCCCTCGCTGCGGATGGCCACCGTGCACGGCTTCCACGACCTGCCCGACTTCGAGCTGCCCGAGCCCGACCCCGGCGCGCCCGCCCGCGAGGTGGTCCCGGGGTACTTCACGGCGTACGAGGCGAAGCAC
The DNA here is from genome assembly GCF_053587085.1 of Kitasatospora sp. NPDC003701. Classification (NCBI taxonomy): domain Bacteria; kingdom Bacillati; phylum Actinomycetota; class Actinomycetes; order Kitasatosporales; family Streptomycetaceae; genus Kitasatospora; species Kitasatospora sp. NPDC003701. The sequence goes on along the minus strand of NZ_JBSFNM010000006.1, from coordinate 33,391 downwards.
GCGCTCCCGGTGGTGCGCCCCGTCCACGTCCGGGCGGTGCGCTCGGCCTCCGACCGGCCGGACGCCCGCCTGCTGGTCGAGACGGACGCCGGCACCTGGTCGGCCCGGGCGCTGATCAACGCCACCGGCACCTGGACCAGGCCCTTCCTGCCGCACTACCCCGGCCACTTCGGCGGCCGGCAGCTGCACTACGCCGAGTACCGGGGGCCGGAGGAGTTCGCCGGCCAACGCGTCCTGGTGGTCGGCGGCGGCGCCTCGGCGGTCCAGGTGCTGTCCGAGGTCGCGGCCGTCGGCGAGACGGTCTGGGTCACCCGCACCCCGCCCGTCTACCACGAGGGCCCGTTCACCCCCGAGTACGGCCGCGCGGTGGTCGCCAAGGTCGAGGAGCGGGTGCGCCAGGGCCTGCCGGTGCGCAGCGTGGTGAGCGTCACCGGGCTCGGCCCGTCCGTCGCCTACCGCCGCGCCGAGGAACTGGGCGCGCTGCACCGCCGCCCGATGTTCGACCGCCTCACCGAGCACGGGGTCGCCTGGGGCGAGCAGGAGCTGCCGGTCGACGCGATCGTCTGGGCCACCGGCTTCCGCCCCGAGGTCGGCCACCTCGCCCCGCTCGGCCTGCGCTCCCCCGGCGGCGGCATCGCCCTCACCGGCACCCGCGCGAGCGCCGACCCCCGCGTCCACCTGGTCGGCTACGGCCCGTCCGCCAGCACCGTCGGTGCCAACCGCGCGGGCCGGGCCGCCGTCCGGGACATCGTGGCGCTGCTCGGGTCACCGGCCGGGGAGGCCGCGGTGCCCGCTCAGCGGTCGTAGTCGACCGTCACCCGGTCGGTGAGCGGGCGGGCCTGGCAGGTCAGCACGTAGCCGGCGGCCAGCTCCTTCTCCTCCAGGGCGAAGTTGCGGCGCATCTCGACCTCGCCCTCGGTGACCAGGGCGCGGCAGGTGCCGCAGACCCCGCCCTTGCAGGCGAACGGCAGATCGGGGCGGGAGCGCTGGGCGCCGTCCAGGACGGAGCGGTCGCGCGGCAGCGAGAGCGTGCTGCCGCGCCCGTCGAGGACGACGGTGACCTCGCTGTGCGCGACGCCGTCCGCCCGCTCCGACTGCTCGGTGCGCTCGGCGGCCGGCTCGTCCTCGGCGTGGAACAGCTCCTGGTGCACCCGCGCGGCCGGCACACCCAGCCCGGCCAGCAGCTCCTTGGCCCCGGTGACCATCCCGAACGGCCCGCAGAGCCACCAGTGGCCGACCGCCGGAACGTCCACCAGCGCGGTCAGCAGCGCCTCGACCCGCTCCGGGTCCAGCCGGCCGCTGAGCAGCTCGGCGTCCCTGGTCTCCCGGGAGAGCACGTGCACCAGCTGGAACCGGCCCAGGTAGCGGTCCTTGAGGTCGGCCAGCTCGTCGGCGAACATCACGGTGTCGCTGCGCCGGTTGCCGTAGAGGAGGGTGACGGTGGAGGTGCGGTCGGCGGCCAGGACGGAGGCGGCGATGGAGAGCATCGGGGTGATGCCGGAGCCGGCCGCCAGCAGGACGTGGTCGGCGGGCTCGTCCAGCGCGGGGGTGAAGAGCCCGGACGGGGTCAGCACCTCGACCTCCTCGCCCGCGCGCGCCTCCCGCACCAGCCGGCGGGAGAACAGCCCGCCGGGCACCTCGCGGACGGCGATCCGCAGCGGGCCGCCGACGGGGGCGCAGATCGAGTACGAGCGGCGCTCGTCGGCGCCGTCCACCACCTGGCGCAGGGTCAGCGTCTGTCCCGGGCGGAACGCGAACTGCTCGGCGAGGCCGTCCGGCACCTCGAAGGTCACCGCGACGGCGTCCTCGCAGAGCCGCTCCACCTCGGCGATCCGCAGGTGGTGGAAGACCGGGCGGCGGGCCGGGCGGACGGCCGCGTCCGGGCCGGCGGCCTGGGCCTGGGCCTCCTGGGCCGGAGCCTCCTGGGACTCCTGGGCCGGAGCTTGGGCCGGGGCCGGGGCCGGGCGGGCGGCCTGATCGGGGCGGGCGGCCATTCAGATCTCCTTGACGCGTTCGAAGGGCTCGCGGCACTCGCGGCAGCGCCACAGCGCCTTGCAGGCGGTGGAGCCGAAGCGGGACAGCTCCTCGGTGTCGGTGCCGCCGCAGAGCGGGCAGGCCACCAGGTGGCGGGTCGGGCCGAGGGCCAGCAGTCCGGGGGACGACGGGCGCGCCGACGCGGGACGGGGCGGGGCGATGCCCGCCTCGGCGAGCTTGCGCCGGCCCTCCCCGGTGATCAGGTCGGTGGACCACGGCGGGTCCAGCCGCAGCCGGACCCGCACGTCCGGGTACCCCGCCGCCCGCAGTCGGCGGTCCACATCGGCCGCCATCTCGGCGACGGCCGGGCAACCGGAGTAGGTCGGGGTCAGCCAGGCGGTCACGCTCGGACCGTCCTCCTCGACCTCGGCCAGCACCCCGAGGTCGGCGAGGGTGAGCATCGGCAGTTCCGGGTCCGGGACGGTCGCCGCGATCTCCCAGGCCCGGCTGCGCGTGGTCGTCACCATGTCGCCCCCGGGTGTGCGCGGGCCACCACCTGGAACTCCGCCAGCAGCGGGCCGAGCGCCTCGGTGTGCACGCCGTCCCGCCCGGCCCGGCCGCCGACCGTGGCCAGCCCCGGCACCTCGGGCACGGTCAGGCCCGCCTCGGCGAGGACGGCGGCCAGCGAGCGCAGCACCGGCTCGCGCAGCGCGGCCGGATCCACCCCGACCCGCAGCTCCACCGGATGCGCCGTGAAGAGCTCCTCCACCAGCGGCCAGACCGCGTCCAGCCCGGCCTGCATCCGCTGCGCCGAGTACGGCGTCCCGTCGCCGAGCCGCAGCGTCCAGGCGGTGGCGTACTCGCGGTGGTAGGCCAGCTCCTTGACGCCCCGGGCCGCGACCGCCGCCAGCACGGGATCGCGGTGCCCCGCCAGCGCCTCGTACAGCGCGAGGCGCGCGGTCGCGAAGACCAGCAGCCGGGCGGTCGAGAACGCGAAGTCCCCGTTCGGCGCCTCGACCAGGCGGACATTGCGGAAGTCGTGCTCCTCGCGCCAGTACGCCAGGTCGTCCTCGGAGCGGCCGGAGCCGTCCGCCTGGCCGGCCCGGGTGAGCAGTTGGCGCGCCTGGCCGAGCAGGTCGAGGCCGAGGTTGGCGAGCGCGACCTCCTCCTCCAGCTCGGGTGCCCGGGTGCACCACTCGGTGAGCCGCTGGGCCAGGACGAGGGCGTCGTCGCCCAGCATCAGGCAGTAGGCGGCGAGGTCGGCGCCGTCCAGGCCGGGCGGCACGGTGGTGTCCACGCCGAGCAGCGGGTCGGCGAAGCCCGTCCCGTACGCCCAGCGGCCCTCGCCCTCGGGCTCGGCCGACGCCTCGGAGAGGCTCAGGTAGACGTGGTCGTCTGTCATGGTTGTGCTGCTCCCCGTCAGATGTGCGGGACATCCTCGGGGATGTCGTAGAAGGTCGGGTGACGGTAGACCTTGTCGCCGCTGGGGGCGAAGAACGGGTCGCGCTCGTCGGGGGTGGAGGCGGTGATCGCGACGGAGGGGACCACCCAGAGGCTGACGCCCTCGTTGCGCCGGGTGTAGAGGTCCCGGGCGGCGAGCAGGGCCATCCGGTCGTCGGCCGCGTGCAGCGAGCCGACGTGGACGTGGTTCAGCCCGCGCCTCGGGCGCACGAACACCTCGTAGAGCGGCCAGCCGGCCTTGGACTCGGTCACTTTCCGTTCTCCTCGCTCTGCGCGCTCGGCGCGGTCTGCCCGCTCGGGGCCGGGTGCTGCGGGCGGGCGGGGTGCTGCGGCCGGGCGTGGTCCTGCGGGCGACTCGGCGCGCCGCTCTCCGCCCGGCGCTTCTGCGCGTAGGCGGTGGCGGCCTCGCGGACCCAGGCGCCGTCCTCGTGGGCGGCGCGGCGGCGGTCGACCCGCTGGGCGTTGCACGGGCCCTGGCCCTGGATGACCCGGGTCAGTTCGGACCAGTCCGGCTCGCCGAAGTCCCAGCCGCCGCGGTCCTCGTTCCACCGCAGCTCGGGGTCGGGGAGGGTGACACCGAGGTGCTCCGCCTGCGGGACGGTCATGTCGACGAAGCGCCGGCGGAGTTCGTCGTTGGTGTGCCGCTTGATCCGCCAGCCCATCGAGCGGGCGGTGTTCGGCGAGTCCGCGTCCGAGGGGCCGAACATCATCAGCGACGGCCACCACCAGCGGTCCACCGCGTCCTGGACCATCCGCCGCTGCGCCTCGGTGCCGCGCATCAGTGTCATCAGCAGTTCGTAGCCCTGGCGCTGGTGGAAGGACTCCTCCTTGCAGATCCGGACCATCGCGCGGGCGTACGGACCGTAGCTGCACCGGCAGAGCGGCACCTGGTTGCAGATCGCGGCGCCGTCGACCAGCCAGCCGATCACGCCGACGTCGGCGAAGGTGAGGGTCGGGTAGTTGAAGATCGAGGAGTACTTCTGGCGACCGGAGATCAGCTTCTCGGTCAGCTCCGCCCGGTCCACGCCGAGGGTCTCGGCGGCGGCGTAGAGGTAGAGGCCGTGGCCGGCCTCGTCCTGGGCCTTGGCGAGCAGGATCGCCTTGCGGCGCAGCGACGGGGCGCGGGTGAGCCAGTTGCCCTCGGGCTGCATGCCGATGATCTCGGAGTGGGCGTGCTGGGCGATCTGGCGGATCAGGGTGGCCCGGTAGGCGTCGGGCATCCAGTCCCGGGGCTCGATCCGCTGCTCGGCGGCGACGACCGCCTCGAACAGCTCCTCCTGCGTCTGCGCGGGGACCGGTTCGGCCACCTCTGTTGTCACCACGGGCCCCTCTCACGTCCTGTCCCTGCGTCGCGCGCCCGGCAGCCGGTGCTCCGGGGTCCGGTGCACCGGCGTCCGGCAGCGCGTCGTGCCGGGCTCGGTCGCCGCCCTCACGGCAACCGACTGACCGTTCGGTCGGTACCATTGTGCGCGGTGAGGCGGCGCCGTGACAAGGGAACCGGGCCGCCGCAGGTCGGCAGGGCCTGTTCCGCGGGCGGGTGGCCGGGGCGGCGGGGTCGTACGGGCTCGTGCGACCGGGCACGGCGGTGCCAGTGGCGAAGGAAGCAGGGACGAGCGCTGGAGGGGTCGGGCAGGGCGGGTCCGCCCCGACCCGGACGCGGGCCCCTGGGGTGTTCCCCCTTGGCCCGCGTCCGATGGGCGACGGTCTCCACCGCCCCGCCTGTCGGCCGGCCGACAGGCGGGGCGACCGCCGGCTCTACCGACCGTCCCGAAGGCGGCCCAGCTCCTCGGCGCGGGTGGCGCGCTTGGCGAAGACCTGCTCCTTGCGGTCCTCCATGCGCCGCAGCGCGGCACGGCGGCCGCGGTGCGAGAGGCGGTCGATGTAGAGGCTGCCGTAGAGGTGGTCGGTCTCGTGCTGGAGGCAGCGGGCGAAGTAGCCGTGGCCCTCGACGACCAGCGGGCGGCCCTCCAGATCACGACCGCGGACCACGGCGACGTCCGGGCGGTCCAGCTCCACGTACGGGCCGGGGACGGACAGGCAGCCCTCCTCCGCCCCGACCAGCCTGCGCGCGCCGGCCGCAGGCTCGTCCAGCACCGGGTTGAGGATGTGGCCGACGTGCCGCACGCCGCCCTCGTCGAGGCAGTCCCAGACGAAGGCCTGGAGGTCCACCCCGATCTGGTTGGCCGCCAGCCCGACCCCCTCGGCCACCCACATCGCGGCGAACATGTCGTCCACGAGCCGCGCCAGCTCCGGCGTACCGAACTCCTCCTCGGTCACCGCCCGGCACCTGCGGTGCAGCACCGCCTCCCCGACGACGGTGATCCGCCGGGCCTCCCCGCGCAAGGTCTCCGGCGGCACCTCCGGGTACCCCGCGACCGGTTCGCCCTGCACCCGTACGCGCGAGCGCGCCGCCGCGCCCGCCGATGCCTGCAGCTGTCCCGCCATCCCGTTCCTCCACTCTCCGCTCTTCGCTCGCCGCTCTTCGTCGGGTCGCGTACTGCTCGCCTGCCTGCCTGCCCGCCTGCCCACCCGGGTGGGCAGGCGGGCGGCGCGAGCGCAGAGCACGCGACCTTCCGCTCACTTTGCAAAGTCTGCTCTTTGCAAACAGGAATGCGCCACCGGAATGGCCCCGTTGACACCCGTTCAGACACGGTGAACTTGCCAAGCACTTTGCAAAGTAGCATCTTTGCAAAGTGACCACCGATGAGAACTCTGCGGACGCCCCCCGCACCCGGGCGGGCTCGCCCTCACCCGCGTCCCCGCCTCCGAGCGACGCCACGCCTGCCGGCGCCCTCGGGCCCGGGTCGTCCGGACCAGGGTTGTCGGGGCCCGGGCCGTCCGGGCCCGGGCCCCGCTTCGGATCCGCTGTCGGGGTCGGGGGCGGACCCACGACCGGGCCCGGATCCGGGCCCGAGGGAGGGTGGCGGCGGAGCCCCGCACCGCTGCCGCACCACGCGGTGCGCGTCGCCCTGCTGGACCTCATCGCCGAGTGGGGCAGCATCACCTCCAACCAGGCGGCCCAGCTGCTGCACCAGAGCTCCGGCACCTGCTCGTTCCACCTGCGCCAGCTCGCCCGCTACGGCCTGATCGAGGAGGCCCCCACCGGGGACGGCCGGTCCCGCCCCTGGCGACTGCGGTGGGAGGGATCGCTGATGCCCCCGGGGACGGCCGAGGAGCCGGCCTTCCGCACCGCCGCAACGACCCACTCCGGATCCGCGCCCGAGCAGGCCATTGCTTTGGAGGACGCCGACTACCGGCGCTGGCTCGCCCACCGCTCGCTCGCCCCCGCCGAGTGGCAGCGGGACCAGGTCTCCAGCGACGTCCTCCACCTCACCGCCGACGAACTCGCCGACCTCGGCGCAGCCGTCCGCGCCCTGCTCGCCCCCTACCGGCAGCGCGACCCCGGACCCGGCACCCGCCCGGTGGCCGCCACGACCCGGCTCTTCCCACTGCTCGCCCCGGACAGCGAAGCGGGCCGACCGGGCGGCCGGTGAACAGACCTGAGTCGACGGGGCACCGCTCCCCACCGGGCGGCCCCGCCCACAACGGCACTACGCCGTAGCCCGAACGACGGTGGGCCCGCCGTCCGAGCTTCTTCGGACGGCGGGCCCACCCGGCCCGGTCTGCCACTACCGCGGCAGCCGCGCGCTCACCCCTCCGACCGGTCCCGCAGCCGCGGCAGCGGTACGGCGAGGAGCGCCGCCAGCAACGCGATCCGGGGGGCCAGCTGATCGATCCGGATGTGCTCGTGCCGGGCGTGCGCCCCGGCCCCGACCGCGCCGAAGCCGTCCAGTGTGGGCAGGCCGCGCGAACCCGGCAGGTTGGTGTCCCCGGCGCCACCGGCCGGACCGCCGTCCAGCTGCTGCCCGAGCACCGCCGCGAGCGATCGGACGTGCCGCAGCAGCGGGTTGGCGGTGCGCTCCGGCCACGCCGGCCGACTGGACAGCACCTCCGTCCGCACCCGGGCCCCGGGGCGCAGCGCGGTGAGCCGGGCAAGGCTGTCGAGCGTGCGGCGCTGCGCCTCACCGGTGGAGAAGCGCAGGCCGAGCTCGGCCTCGGCCCGGCCCGCGACCACGTTGGCCCGGGTACCGCCGCTGATCCGCCCAGCGTTGAGCTCGGTGCCGGGCTGGCAGGCGAGGCCGCGGACCGCGACCAGCTGGTCGACGAGCTCGTCCACGGCGGAGACGCCCTCGCCGGCGTCGTTGCCGGCGTGCGCCTCCCGTCCGGTGACGGTGAGCCGTACCCGGGTGCTGCCCCGGCGGGCGGTCTTGAGCCGGCCGTCCGGGTGCGGCGGCTCCAGCCCCAGGACGGCGGCCGCGCCACGCAGTTGGCGCTCGACCAGGCGCCCTCCGTCGGGGCTGCCGACCTCCTCGTCGGAGACCACGACCAGCCGGACGGTGCGGTGCGGGCGCTGGCCGAGGTCGGCCAGCAGGGCGAACGCACCCTCCAGGACGGCGAGTCCGCCCTTCATGTCGACGACGCCGGGACCGCTGAGGGTGCCGTCCTGTTCGGTGACCGGCCAGTCGTTGAGGATGCCGGCGGGCCAGACGGTGTCGTGGTGGCCGACCACGAGGAGGTGCGGCAGGCTCTCGTCCTGGCCGTCCCACTGGAGCACCAGGTGGTCACCGGCGGGGCCGGGTTCGCGCCGGGCGGTGGCGCCGGTGGAGCGGAATCCTGCGGTCAACTCCTCGGCGAGGGCGTCGAGTCGGGGCGCATCGCCGCTGGGCGACTCGATTCGGGCAAGGTCCGCGCAGCGGCGTCGGACGGCGCCGGCCAGGGTACGAGCGCGGGAGCTGAGGGCCTGGGGCAGTCCGGGGAGAGCGGCGGTGGGACCGGATTGGGGGTCACCGTCGGTGACAGCCGGAGCGGGCGACGACACGGTTGCCGTTGGGGTGGGTGCGACGGGGCGGGCCGGCGGGGCGGGCGTGGTTGGTGTCGCGACCGGGGCCGGGGCGGCCTGCACGGCCTCCACGACGACTGTGGCCGCAGCCGCTGCTGTGGCGAGGATCACAGGGGAAGTGGCGGGCGTGGGGGTGCTTGCGGCTTCGGTGGTCATGGTCGGCGCGACCGGCGGCCGGACGGCTTGGGGACTCAACGCTCGCCTCCGCGGCCGCCGCCGGTATTCAGCGGCCGGACCGGCCGGCCGGACCAGCCCGGGTGCCCGGACCAACCGGGGCGCGCGGCCCCGGCCCTGCGTACGACCTGCCAGGTCGGCCCGTCTGGCCCAAGTACGTTGGAACGGCTGGGCGGCATGCTTGGCATTGCGTCCTCCTCGCTCGATCCGGAGGCCCCGGTCGGCCCGGAGCCCCCGTGGACGGCGGCTTCGATGCGGCGGGCGCAGCAACGGCACCGCCACAGGGAAGCCGAGATGTGAGCCTAGAAGAACCGTTCGGTTTCCTGCGAGGTGGCCCTGCTCCCAGCGCGCCGGGGCCGGGCCCTGCCTCGGGCGCCCGTCGGAGAACAGCGGCGGGCGCACGGCGCGCGGGCCTGGATCGGCACGCGAGCGCGGTCGCCGGATCGCGCCCATCTCCACCATGGACCCCGCGTCCGGGTTCGGCAGCGCAAACGGCCAAGGCGCGGGTTTTCCACGCCGGATGGGTGACAGCAGCTCAGCGTTCGGTACCAGGACGCGGGTCGTCGGCCACGGCTGGGAACGGTATTCGGACGCGACGGTGGGGCGTCGGGTGGAACCCACGGTGGGGGCGGTCACGGTGGGGGCGGCAGCGGTGGAGGTGACCGAGTGGGAGCGCGTGGGTGGAGTGTTGGCCGGTCCGGTGGCGCGCCGGTGGGTGGCCGAGCCCCCCGGCGTCAGCCGAGGTCATCGACGACTCCGGCGTCGCGGGCGAGCAGCGCGGCCTGGACTCGGTTGCCGACACCGAGCGCGGAGAGGATCCGGCTGACGTGCGCCTTGACGGTGCTCTCGCGCATCCCGAGCACCGCGCCGATCTCGGCGTTGGCGAGTCCGCGGGCCAGTTCGCGCAGGACGTCCGTCTCGCGCGGGGTCAGTCCGGCCGTCCGGCTGCGGGCGGCGACCGAGCGGGGGGCGCCCGCGCGGTGGTAGCGGTCGATCAGCCGGCGGGCGGCGGCCGGGTGCAGCATGCCCTGGCCGGCGGCCACGATGTGGACGGCGCGGGTGATCTCGGCGGGCGGGGTGTCCTTGAGCAGAAAGCCGTCGGCGCCGGCGGCGAGTGCCTGGTAGACGTACTCGTCGAGGTCGAAGGTGGTCAGCGCGATGACGCGCGGGGCATCGGGGAGCTCGCGCAGCCGTCGGGTGGCGGCGATGCCGTCGAGCCGGGGCATCCGGATGTCCATCAGGGCCACGTCGACGCGCCGGTGGCGGGCGAGTTCGACGGCCTGCAGCCCGTCGGCGGCCTCGGCGACGACGGTGAGCGCTGGGTCCTGGGCGAGCAGATCGACGAGGCCGAGGCGGACCAACGCGTCGTCGTCGACCACCATGGTGCGGATCACGGGGCCTCGCTCGGTGACGGCTGGGGTGACGGGGGTCGCCGGGTCACGGGGAGCGGTGTCGGCCTCGGTGGCGGCGGGTGCGGCCCGGGCCGGACCGGGAGGGGCGGCGGGCGCTCGGGCGAGGGGAGCCGGGCGGCGAGGCGGAATCCGCCCTGGCCGTCGGCCCCGGCGTCGAAGTGTCCGCCGAGCGCACCCACGCGTTCGGCGAGCCCGACCAGCCCGTACCCGCCACCGGTGCCGGCCCCGGACGGCGCCGGCCCGCCCGCGCCGTTGCGTACCTCGACGGTGGTCGCCGGGGTGCCGTAACGGACCCGGACCGCCACCGGAGCCGCGTGCGCGTACTTGCGGGCGTTGGTGAGCGCCTCCTGGACGAGGCGGTGGACGGCCAGGCGGTGGGTGGTGGGAACCGCCTCCGGGTCCCCGTCGAGGGTGAGTTCGACCGTCTGCCCGGCGGCGGTGGCCTCCCCGACGAGTTCGGTGAGGTCGCGCAGGGCGGGTGCGGGAATCGGCGCGGGCGACGGGGAGGGGCGCCACGCGAGCGGTCCGACGGCGGACGGGGGTCGTGACGAAGCGCCCTCGGGGCCCTGCGGGTCGGTCGGAGCGCTGGTCCCGTCGGGCAGACGGGGCTCCTCCGGTGGCTGCGGTTCGGCCCGGAGTGCGCCGAGAACGTCTCGCAGGTCGTCGAGCGAGCGGGCGGCGGTGGTGCGCAGGAGCTCCAGCCGGTGGGCGAGCCGGTCGGGGTCGTCGGCGACCGTGCCGGCCCGGGCCTGGTCGCGCAGGACCCCGGCGTGCAGCACGAGCAGGCTGAGGCGGTGGGCCAGGACGTCGTGCATCTCCCGTGCGATCCGGGCGCGTTCGGCGGAGCGGGCCTGTTCGGCGCGGAGCTCGCGCTCGCGCCGGAGGACGTCGACCTGGGTGCGCAGGGTCTCGATCACGACGCGGCGGCCGTGCAGCCAGAGGCCGAGGGCGAGCGCGGCGGCTTCGATGAGCAGTTGCGAGCCGGTGGTCCCGACCCAGCCGACGAGGGAGTCGGCCCGGGCCGCGCTGATCAGGGCGATGGTGGCACCACCGACCGCGGCGGGGCCGACGCGGCCGGTCGAGGCCAGGTGGCAGACGCTGAACAGCCCCGGGAAGGCGCGGTTGAAGAGCCCTGCGGTGAGAACGGGGAGGACTGCGGAGGCGACCGGGTGGCGGCGGGTGAGCAGGAGGGACGTGGCGGCGAGGCCGGCGGCGGCGGTGCGCAGCACGCGGTGGGGGCCGTCGGCGTTGTTCCACTGGGTGAGGCCCTCCTCGGCGATGAGGGCGAGGACGGCCAGCAGGAGCAAGGTCTCCGCCCACCGGCGGCGGCCGGGGGCGTACCAGCCCAGCAGGGCGACAGGAGGGCAGGAAGCGGGCGGTCGAGGGGCCGGGTGGTCGTCGGGTCGGCGGTCCGGGTGGTGGGGCTGGTGGGTGTCGCCCGAGCGGCTCGGGCGGATTCGGTGGCTCGGGTGGTCCGGGCGGCCTGTGGTCACGCGGTCTCCTCCCGTTGGCCTGGGCCGATGCTAGGGCTCGTCCAGGGCGCTCGACCCCTGACGAACGACCAGCGGCACCCTCGACTTTCGTCGGGGTCCGGAGTTGCCCATCGACAGATTCGGACGGGCGCGGGCACCCCTAGCGTCGATGTCATGACGACGGATCAGCTGTTCCCCCGCGCTCCCTCCCACCCCTTCGACTCCGGCCCGAACCGGCTCGGTGGCGACCGACTGCTGTTCCTCGCCGAGGCGTTCCGCACGTTCCACAGTACGGGCGCACTGGCGCCGAGCGGGACGGACTTGGTGAACGCCCTGGTGGTTCCGGTGACCAGCCGGCCGGACCGGCCGCTGTCGGTCCTGGAGGTCGGCGCCGGTACGGGGGTGGTGACCCGGCGGCTGGCCCAAGTGCTGCGCCCGGGAGACCGGTTGCACGTCGTCGAGGCGAACCCGCGGTTCGTCGGGCGGCTGCGCCAGGATCCGGAGCTGGCCCGGCGCGGTCCGGAGATCGGGCTGCGGCTGTCGGAGTGCCGGGTGGAGGAGCTGCCGGAGTGCCGGCCTCCGGCACCGGACGGCGGCGGGCCCGTGAGCGAGCGGTACGACGTGATCGTCTCGGGCCTGCCGTTCACCAACTTCGAGCCCGCGCAGGTCAGACACCTCCTGGAGCTCTATCTGCGGCTGCTGGTGCCGGGCGGCGAGCTGACCTGGTTCGGCTACCTGGGCACGGCTGCTGCGCGGACGCTGGCGTCCGGGCCCCGGCGCGGCGCGCGACACCGGGCGGTGATGCGGCTGTTGCAGCGGTTCGAGGCGACGTACGGGCTGGGCACCAGGACGGTGTGGCGCAACCTGCCACCGGCGCAGGCCCATCTGCTGCGCGTGCCGGGCGGCGGGGCGGACGCCCGGACGCCGGTCCCGGCCACCGGCACAGCTGGCGGAGCACCAGCGAGGGGCGAGGCAGCGGGCGGTGCAACGCGGGCGGGAGCATCGCCGACCAGAGCGACAGCAGACGGAGCAATACCGGCCGGCACGCCAGCGGGCGGTGCAACACTGACCGGAGCGACCACGGGCGGAGCCGTGGCGCCGGGCGAGCCGACGGGCGGGGCGACCATCGGCGCTCGATGATGGACCGGGGCCGGCCCCGGCTCTGTATCCGACAGCGAGGAGCCTGCAATGACCGTCACGGTACGCGATGCCGAAGCCGAGAACCGCTTCGAAGCCTGGGTGGACGACTCCCTCGCGGGCTTCGCCGAGTACATGCGCAGCGACCAACTGGTGGTCTATCCGCACACGGTGGTCGAGCCGGCCTTCGAGGGGCAGGGGATCGGCGGCGCGCTGGCCCGGGCCGCACTGGACGACGCCCGCGAGCGCGGTCTGGCGGTGCTGGCGACCTGCCCCTTCATCAAGGGCTGGATGCTGCGCCACCCCGAGTACACGGATCTGGCCTACGAGAACCGCAGCCGGGTGAGCGACTGATGGGTGCCGGCGGGGACTAGGCCGGGGCGCGCCGCCAGGGCGCCCGGACGTACGAGGGTGCGGGGATCGCGGTGACCTTCGATCCGCGGGTCTGCCGGCATGCGGCCGAGTGTGTGCGCGGCCTGCCGTCGGTGTTCGACACGGCGCGGCGGCCGTGGATCAGCCCGGACGGCGCGGAGCCGGGGCTGGTCGCCGAGGTGGTGCGGCGCTGCCCGACGGGCGCACTGACCTATCAACTGGCGGACGGCGGGACGGAGGCTCCGGAGCGGCCGACGACGGTACGGCGGACGTCGGACGGGCGGTTGCTGGTGCGCGGTGAGCTGCGGGTGACGGATGACGGGGGTGAGGTCCGGGAGACGCCGAGGGCGATGTTGTGCGGGTGCGGGAGCAGCGCCGGCCAGCCGTACTGCGACCGGAGCGGGGCGTGCGGCGGCGAGGCGGGCGATCAGGGAAGCGGCCAGGACGGCGGCCAGGGCAGCGACGACGCACAGCCGGGTGGCAACAGTGCGTAACGGGCAACCACTCGCCGACACCACCGACGACCGGCGGGCCCGGACAGCGAGCCCGGACAGCGAGCCCGGACAGCGTGTAACAGGTGACAACTGACAGATGACGGCTGACAAACTTTGAAATCTGTCAGCGGCCGTGCCATAGTGGAACCCGGCAGGCCCCCGTGCCCCGCGCGGCCGCCGCCCTCCCCACCCCCGCACCCCGCCTGGAGCACCCCGTGTCCACCACTCCCCGGATCCCCCAGCGCCGGCTCGGCGCCACCGGCCCCACCACCTCCGTCCTCGGCCTCGGCTGCATGGGCATGTCCGACCTCTACGGTCCGGCCGACGAGGCCGAGAGCATCGCCACCGTCCACGCCGCGCTCGACGCGGGCGTCACCCTGCTCGACACCGGCGACTTCTACGGCATGGGCCACAACGAGCTGCTGATCCACGACGCGCTGCGCGGCCGGGACCGCGCGAACGTGCAGATCAGCGTGAAGTTCGGCGCCCAGCGCGGCCCCGACGGCCAGTGGCTCGGCTACAACGCGAGCCCGGCCGCCACCAAGACCGCCCTCGCCTACACGCTGCGCCGCCTGCGCACCGACTACATCGACGTCTACCGCCCGGCGCGCCTGGACCCGGCTGTCCCGGTCGAGGAGACGGTCGGCGCGATCGCCGACCTCGTCAAGGCCGGCTACGTCCGCCACATCGGCCTCTCCGAGGTCGGCGCCGACACGCTGCGCCGGGCCGCCGCCGTCCACCCGATCAGCGACCTGCAGATCGAGTACTCGCTGCTCTCGCGTGCCCTCGAGGCCGAGATCCTGCCCACCGCCCGCGAGCTGGGCATCGGCGTCACCGCCTACGGCGTGCTCTCGCGCGGACTGCTCAGCGGGCACTGGAACAACGACCGCGCGCTGGCCGGCACCGACTTCCGCGGTTACAGCCCCCGTTTCCAGGGCGACAACCTGACCCACAACCTCAACCTGGTCGAGGCCCTGCGCGCGGTCGCCGCCGAGCGGGGCGCGAGCGTCGCCCAGGTCGCGATCGCCTGGGTCGCCTCGCGCGGCGAGGACGTCGTCCCGCTGGTCGGCGCCCGGCGCCGCGACCGGCTCACCGAGGCCCTCGGCGCCCTGGACGTCACCCTCACCGCGGCCGACCTCGCCGCCATCGAGGCCGCCGTCCCCGCCGGGTCCGCCGCCGGGGACAGGTACGCTGCCGCTCAGATGGCCCACCTCGACAGCGAGCACTGACCGGCACCTCCGGCGGTCGCCGGTTCGCCGCCGGGACCGGGCCTCGCCGGCGGCGCCGCACCAGCGCCGCCGGGCGGGCGCCCGCCCGGCCACCGCACCGCCTGTCAGCCGCAGCATCGTCCGCCACCCCGGCGGCGGACGCACCACCCCGTTAGGACGTACCTCCCCGTGACCACGGACAGCGCACTCACTCCCGAGCAGATCCTGGGCGCGACGGAGGAGGTCCTCAGGCGGTTCGGCCCGGCCAAGGCCACCGTGGTGGACGTCGCCCGCACCCTCGGCGTCAGCCACGGCAGCGTCTACCGCCACTTCCCCAGCAAGGCGGCGCTGCGCGAGGCCGTCACCCAGCGCTGGCTCGACCAGGCGCACGACAGCCTCGCGTCCATCGCCGCCGAGCCCGGCCCGGCGGTCGAGCGCCTGCACCGCTGGTTGGAGACGCTGTTCGCCGCCAAGCGGAAGAAGGCCCTGGACGACCCGCAGCTGTTCGCGACCTACCTGGTGCTGGTCGCGGAGACCAGCAGCACCGTCGAGGCCCACGTCGACACCCTGGTCGGGCAGATCGGCCGGATCGTCCAGGCCGGGGTGGACACCCAGGAGTTCGGGCCGACCCCGGTGGGCCCGACCGCCCGGGCCCTGTTCGAGGCCACCGCGCACTTCCACGACCCGGCGTACGCGGCCGAGTGGTCCGACCCGCAGGCGCCGGAGCGCTTCGAGGCCCTCTGGAAGCTCCTCCTCGGCGGCCTCCTCGCCCGCTGACCGGGCCTGAGCCGCCCGCCGTCCGGGCCCGAGCCCCCTCGCTCACCTCGCTCCGCCGCCCCACCAGCAGAGAACGCCCCACCGCTCCACGCCGCCCCACCGGCCGAGAACGCCCCCCGGAAAGCGTTCGCCCGACCGGGCCGCCACCCGGCAGACTGTCGCGCACGATCGATCCCCCGAGGAGGACGACATGCGTGCCACCGAACCGGCGCTGGACAGCCTGCAAGGACTCGCCCTCGGCGACGCTTTCGGCGACCGCTGGTTCTCCGTTCCCGTCGACGAGGCCCCCGCCGCGCTGGCCGCCCGACTGTCCCGTCCCGCGCCCTGGCACTGGACGGACGACACCGCGATGGCGCTCGTCCTGGTTCGCCATCTGCTCCACCGCGGCGAGGTCCACCAGGACGCGCTGGCAGACGAGTTCGCCGAGGAGTACGCCACCGCCTACGGCCGCAAGTACGGGCCGTCGATGCACGGCGTGCTGCGCGCGATCGGCGCGGGCGCCGACTGGCGGGCCGTCACCGCACAGCAGTTCGGCGGCCAGGGGTCCTGGGGGAACGGCGCCGCGATGCGGGTCGCCCCGCTCGGTGCCTGGTTCGCCGACGACCTCGACACCGTCGCCCGGCAGGCCGAACTGCAGGCGGTCACCACGCACTTCCACCCGGAGGCGGTGTCGGGCGCCGTCGCGGTCGCGCTCGCGGCGGCGCTGGCGGCCCGCAGCCGGGGGCAGCAGCCGCCCGGCCGGGTCGAGTTGCTCACCGAGGTCGCGGACCGGCTGCCCGACGGAGACGTCCGCTCCGGCCTGCGGATCGCCGCCCGGCTGCCCGGACACACCAGCGTCCGGCACGCCGCGCACGTCCTCGGCTCCGGCTTCCGGATCTCCGCCCCGGACACCGTCCCGTTCGCCCTCTGGTCCGCCGCGTCGCGCCTGGACGCCCTTCCGGACGCGATCTGGCACACCCTGGAGGGGTGGGGCGACATGGACACCACCTGTGCGATCGCGGCCGGCGTGGTCGCCGCCCGGACCGGCCTCGCCGGTGTGCCGACCGGCTGGCTGGACGCCCGCGAGGAGCTCCCGGCCGGGGTGGCCGCACCGTAGATGACGCGGTCCCGGCCGACCGACTCCGACCGGCCGACACCGACAGACCGACCCAGCCGACCCGGCCGACCCGGCCGACCGACCCGATCGGGCGGTCCCGACCGGCCGGTCAGCTGCGGGAGTTGCCGAAGAAGATCCGGTAGAGGATCAGCAGCACCAGCGCGCCGCCGATCGCCGAGCCCCAGGTGGCCAGGTCGAAGAAGTGCGCCGACACCGGCCGGTGCAGGATCCGCGAGGAGATCCAGCCCCCGACGAAGGACCCGGCGATGCCGATCAGGGTGGTCACCACCAGGCCTCCCGGGTCCTTCCCCGGCAGCAGCAGCTTCGCCAGTGCCCCTGCCACCAGACCCAGCACGATCCACGCGACTATGCCCATGCGTCCTCCCACCCTCCGTCACGGCGGCCCCACCTGGCCACTCCACTGGCGAGGACGCCTCCGTGCGCCCCCGCGGTTGCGATGCGCCGGGCGTGGCACCCAGCGGCCCGGCCACCCGCGCCGTGATACTGCGGCCATGCGCATCCTGATCGCCACCGCCGGCTCCCGGGGCGATGTGGCCCCCTTCACCGGCCTCGGCGCCCGACTCCGCGCGGCCGGCCACCACGTGGCCGTCGCCACCCACGGCACCTTCGCCGACCTGGTGTGCGCCGCCGGCTTGGAGTTCCGCCCGCTCCCCGTCGACCCGCGCGCCGAGCTCGCCTCCGACCGCGGCCAGCGCCTGCTGCGGACCGGCTCCGGGCCGCTGTCCGTCATCCAGCTCCTGCGCCTGGGCCGCTCCTTCATGCCCGCCCTCGGCGACGGCATCGTCGAGGCCACCGCCTTGGGCGCCGATCTCCTGCTCACCACCAGCGCCACCACCCCGCTCGGCCAGGTCGCCGCCGAGGCCGCCGGCATCCCCAGCATCGGCCTCTATCTCCAACCGATCTCCCCCACCCGGGAGTTCGCGCCCTCCGTGACCGGCACCCGGTCGCTGGGCCGGACCGGGAACCTGCTCGCCGGCCACGCCGTGGAGGCCGCCACCGACCGCCTCTTCGGCCCCGCCGTCCGCCAGTTGCGCCACCGGCTCGGTCTGCCGCCGCGCAGCATCGCCCGGACCCGGCGCGCCCACCCCGTGCTGCACGGCTTCTCCCCCGCCGTGGTCCCGCGCCCCGCCGACTGGCGCCCCGGTCTGGACGTCGCCGGCTACTGGTGGCCGTACCCCGAGCCCGGGTGGCAACCCCCGGAGCGCCTGGTCGACTTCCTCGCCGCCGGCCCGCCGCCGGTCTTCGTCGGCTTCGGCAGCCTGGTCGTCCCCGACCCGGAGGCGCTCAGTGCCACCGTGCTCGCCGCCCTGCGCGCGGCCAGGGTGCGGGCCGTGCTCCAGGCCGGCTGGAGCGGCCTCGGTGCGGCCGACTCCGACGACGTCCTGACCATCGACGACACCCCGCACGACTGGCTGTTCCCCCGGATGGCCGCCGTCGTCCACCACGCCGGCGCCGGCACCACCGCCGCCACCCTCCGGGCCGGCACGCCCGCCGTCCCCGTGCCCGCCCAACTCGACGCGCCGTTCTGGTCCGCCCGCCTCACCCGGCTCGGCACCTCCCCCGGCCCGGTGCCGCTGCCCGCGCTCACCGCCGCCCGACTCGCCGCGACCGTCCGACTCGCGCTCGACAACCCGCACCACCGCGAGCGCGCGCGGGCCCTCGCCGCCACGCTGGCCGCGGAGGACGGCAGCACCAAGGTGCTGGCCACCATCGACCGCCTCGCCTCCTGACATCCGTCGGAGCGTCCCCGCGCACCGGTCCCGGGCCGAAGCGCCAACCGGCCCGAAGCCCGCAACCGAACCGGCCAGCAGCCGAACCGGCCCCAACCGGCTCGAAGCCCGCCCCGAACCGACCCGAATCACCCCGAACCGCCCCGAACCGGCCCGCGGCCCGGTTCAGCGGCGCCGCCGGCCCGTCCCCCGGCTCAGCGCCGCGTAGAGGACGAACGAGGCGGTGAAGCCGACCGCCCAGCCGTAGTCGGCGAGCGGCTTGAGGAAGGGCACCAGGCCGTCGGCCGGGAACGGGCCGCCGTAGGAGCCGCCGACGGCGAGCAGGCCGCCGAGGAGCAGCGCGGTGACGGCACGCCAGTTCCAGCCGGCGGTGTACCAGTAGGCGCCGTTCGGGCGGTAGAGCTCGGCCAGCAGGAGCCGGGTGCGCCGCAGCAGCCAGTAGTCGGCGATCAGGACACCGGCCACCGTGCCGAGCAGGCCGCCGACCACACCGAGCCAGGTGAAGATGTAGACGTGCGGGTCGGAGATCAGCTTCCAGGGGAGGACCGCGATCCCGACCACGCCCGTGATCAGCGCCCCGGTGCGGAAGGTGACGAACCGGGGCAGCAGGTTGGCGAGGTCGTACGCGGGCGAGACGACGTTCGCCGCGATGTTGACGGAGAGCGTGGCGACCAGGACGGTCAGCAGGGCGAACAGGAGGCCCACCGGGCTCTCCATCTTCGCGGCGAGCGCGATCGGATCCCAGATCGGTTCGCCGTAGACGGCCTGGGAGCCGGAGGTCACCAGCACCGAGAGCAGCGCGAAGAGGGTCATGGTGGTGGGCAGGCCCAGCGCCTGGCCGCGGATCTGGGCGCGCTGGCTGCCGCCGAAGCGGGTGAAGTCGGGGATGTTCAGCGACAGGGTCGACCAGAAACCGATCATGCCCATCAGGGCCGGGAAGAAGACCTTCCAGAAGTCGCCGTCCCAGCCGAGCCGGGAGGGCTGGTCGAGCAGCGGCCCGAACCCGCCCGCCTTCACCGTGATCCAGGCCAGCAGGGCCAGCGCCCCGACGATGACGAAGGGGGCGGCCCAGTTCTCGAACCGGCGCAGGGTCTCCATGCCGCGGGCGATCACGGCCATCTCGACCAGCCAGAACAGCAGGAAGGAGAGCCACTGCGTCCACGGGTGGCCGCCGAACTCGGCCGCGGTGCGCCAGGATTCGCCCAGCAGCTTGCCGGCGAGCAGGAAGATGCCCTCGCCGCCGATCCAGGTCTGGATGCCGAACCAGGCACAGGCGACGGCGGCCCGCACGAGCGCGGGCAGGTTGGCCCCGCGCAGGCCGAAGGAGGCGCGGGCGAAGACCGGGAACGGGATGCCGTACTTGGTGCCGGCGTGGCCGGTGAGCAGCATCGGGACGAGCACCACGAGGTTGGCCAGGGCGATGGTGAGGACGGCCTGCTTCCAGTCCATGCCGAGGGCGACGAGGCCGGAGGCGAGCGTCCAGGAGGGGATGTTGTGGGCCATGCCGACCCACAGGGCGAGGAAGTTGTAGGTGGTCCAGGTGCGGCGGGCGACGGGGACGGGCCGCAGGTCGTCGTTGGTGAAGCCGTTGGGGGCCGGCACGGGGGCGGCGGGGTCGAGTTCGACCCGGCCGTCCCCGTGCTCGTACTGTCCGGCGGCGGGCGCGGGGGCGGCTATGGGCGGCGGTTCACCGTTCACCGGGACGGTCTCCTCTCAGAGTCGGGGGATGACGTCGGTGCCGTAGGCGTCGATGGTGGCTTCGACGGCGTCGTGCATGGCGTAGACGGCGAACTGGTCGACGCCCAGGGCGCGGAGGTGTTCGAGCCGCTCCCGGTGCGCGGCGGGCGGGCCGATGAGGCAGAAGCGGTCGACGATCTCGTCGGGGACGAACGCGGTGTCGGGGTTCCCCGCCCGGCCGTGGTGGCTGTAGTCGTAGCCCTGGCGGCCCTTGATGTACTCGGTGAGGGCCTCGGGGACGACGGCGGAGTGCTCGCCGTAGTGGGTGACGAGGTCGGCGACGTGGTTGCCGACCATGCCGCCGAACCAGCGGCACTGTTCGCGGGCGTGCGCGAGGGCGGCCGGGGAGTCGTCGGCCGTGACGTAGGCGGGGGCGGCGACGCAGATGGTGAGGGCGTCGGGGTCGCGGCCGGCGTCGGCGGCGGCGCTGCGGACGGCCTTGATCATGTACTCGGTGAGGTAGGGGTCGGCGAGTTGGAGGATGAACCCGTCGGCCTGGCGGCCGGTGAGGGCGAGCGCCTTGGGGCCGTAGGCGCCCATCCAGATCGGCAGTGCGGCGCCCTCGCGGACCCAGGGCAGGTGCATCTCGGTGCCGTCGACCTCGACGGTGCGGCCCTCGGCCAACTCCTTGATGGCGTGCATGGCTTCGGAGAGCCGGGCCAGGGTCGCGGGGTGGCGGCCGGCGACCCGCATCGCGGAGTCGCCGCGGCCGATGCCGCAGACCGTGCGGTTGCCGTACATGTCGTTGAGGGTGGCGAAGAGGGAGGCGGTGACCTCCCAGGTGCGGGTGGAGGGGTTGGTGACCATCGGGCCGACGGTGAGCGTCGTGGTCTCGGCGAGGATCCGGCTGTAGATGACGAAGGGTTCCTGCCACAGGACGCAGGAGTCGAAGGTCCAGCCGTGGCTGAAGCCGGCCTGTTCAGCGCGGACCATGCGGTCGATGAGCAGGCGGGCGGGCGGGTCGGTCTGCAGGACGAGGCCGATGTCCATCGGGGAGCTCCAGGGAAGGGTGGGGCCGCCCGGGGCCGACGGACCGGCCCCGGGCAACGGCGGTGCGGGGTCGGTCAGGTGAGGTACTGGCAGGTGTCGCGGCGCAGGAAGGCGCCGTGGCCGGCGCGGCCCAGCCAGGTGCCCTCGTCGAGGATCACGGTGCCGCGGGAGAGCACCGTGCGGGCGCGGCCGGTGAGCCGGCGCCCCTCGTACGCCGAGTAGTCGACGTTCATGTGGTGGGTGGCGGCGGAGACGGTCTGCTCGGCGGTGGGGTCGTAGACGACCACGTCGGCGTCGGCGCCGGGGGCGATGGTGCCCTTGCGCGGGTGCAGGCCGAACATCCGGGCGGGGGTGGTGCAGGCGATCTCGATCCACCGGCGGCGGGTCAAGTGCCCGTCGAGGACGGCCTGGTGGAGGAGGTCCATCCGGTTCTCCACGCCGGGCAGACCGTTGGGGATCTTGGAGAAGTCGCCGCGGCCGAGCTCCTTCTGGCCGGCGAAGCAGAACGGGCAGTGGTCGGTGGAGACCACCTGGAGGTCGTTGGTGCGCAGCCCGCGCCAGAGCGCCTCCTGGTGTTCACGGGGGCGCAGCGGCGTGCTGCAGACGTACTTGGCGCCCTCGAAGCCGTCGGCCCCGGTCTCGGCGAGGTTGTCGGTGGAGAGGAAGAGGTACTGGGGGCAGGTCTCGCCGAAGACGTTGAGGCCGGCGTCGCGGGCCCGGACGAGTTCGTCGAGGGCGGCGGCGGCGGAGACGTGGACGACGTAGAGCGGGCTGCCGGCGACCTGGGCGAGCTTGATGGCGCGGTGGGTGGCCTCGGCCTCCAGGAGTTCGCGGCGGACCTCGCCGTGGTAGCGGGGGTCGGTCCGGCCGGCGGCGAGGGCCTGTTCGACGAGGACGTCGATGGCGATGCCGTTCTCGGCGTGCATCATGACCAGCCCGCCGTTGGCGGCGCCGCGTTGCATGGCGCGCAGGATGCGGCCGTCGTCGCTGTAGAAGACGCCGGGGTAGGCCATGAAGAGTTTGAAGGAGGTGGATTCGCCGGAGTCGACGAGGGCGTCCATCTCCTTGAGGACCGCGTCGTTGACGTCGGAGACGATGGTGTGGAAGGCGTAGTCGACGGCGCAGTTGCCGTCGGCCTTGGCGTGCCAGGTGTCGAGGCCTTCGCGCAGGGAGCCGCCGACGGGTTGGACGGCGAAGTCGACGATGGTGGTGGTGCCGCCCCAGGCGGCGGCGCGGGTGCCGGTCTCGAAGGTGTCGGAGGCGGCGGTGCCGCCGAAGGGCAGTTCCATGTGGGTGTGGGCGTCGACGCCGCCGGGGACGACGTAGTGGCCGGTGGCGTCGATGACGGTGTCGGCGGTCCAGGCGCGGGCGGCGTCGCTGTCGGTGGCGGCGAGGGCGGCGATGCGCTCGCCCTCGATCAGGACGTCGGCGTGGATCTCGTCGGTGGCGGTGATGACGAGGCCGCCGCGGATGACGGTACGGGTCACGGTGCTCGCCCCCCTCACGCCTCGGTGAGCGGGCCGTAGGCCTCGGGCCGGCGGTCCCGGTAGAACGCCCACTGCTGGCGGACCTCTTCGATGAGGCCGAGGTCGAGGTCGCGGACGACGAGCTCCTCCTCCTTGTCGGAGGCGGGGTCGCCGACGAACTGGCCGCGCGGGTCGACGAAGTAGGAGGTGCCGTAGAAGTCGTTGTCGCCGTACTCCTCGGTGCCGACGCGGTTGATGGCGGCGACGAAGTACTCGTTGGCGACGGCGGCGGCGGGCTGTTCGAGCTGCCACAGGTAGGCGGAGAGGCCGCGGCTGGTGGCGGAGGGGTTGTAGACGATCTGGGCGCCGGCCAGGCCGAGGGCGCGCCAGCCCTCGGGGAAGTGGCGGTCGTAGCAGATGTAGACGCCGACCTTGCCGACGGCGGTGTCGAAGACGGGCCAGCCGAGGTTGCCGGGCTTGAAGTAGTACTTCTCCCAGAAGCCCTTGACCTGGGGGATGTGGTGCTTGCGGTACTTGCCGAGGTAGCTGCCGTCGGCGTCGATCACGGCGGCGGTGTTGTAGTAGACGCCGGGCTGCTCCTCCTCGTAGACGGGGACGACGACGACCAGGCCGAGTTCGCGGGCGAGGTCCTGCATCCGGCGGACGGTGGGACCGTCCGGGACGGCCTCGGCCCAGCGGTAGTGCTCCGGGTCCTGGACCTGACAGAAGTACGGGGCGTTGAAGACCTCCTGGAAGCCGATGATCTTCGCACCCCGGGCGGCGGCCTCGCGGGCGTAGCGCTCATGGAGGGCGATCATCGTCTCCTGATCACCGGTCCACCGGGTCTGCACGAGGGCGGCACGGACGATCTGCGACATGGGTACCTCCGCAACTCCGTGGCCCGGCCGGGGGGGTCGGGCCTGCGGTCTGAGGGTTGACGGGGCGGATCCGCCTCTGGTTTCCGCACGTGTCGACATGCGGCGGCGCACACATCTACGTGCGTAGAACGTGGTCCGTAGACCGTAGGCCCGGCCTCGGTGGCCTGACAATACGTCGGACGTAACGCGCCTGGGGCGATCCTGTTACGCGGACACGCGGGGGCTTCCGAACGGGATGAAACACTCATCTACCCCACTGGCTCACTCCTTACTCATTCGGGTGAATCCGGGTGCGAGGTGCCGCGTGTCGGGGTAAGACGCCCATGGTGCCGCTCCGGTCCGTCACCGGGGCGTTCCGGACGGTGAGGTCCTGACGGTCGGTTCCGGACGGCGATCCGGGGCGAGGTCCACGGGGGAGGTCGACGTGACGGCTGCATCCGATCCGTCCGGGCAGCGCGGCGACTCCGACGCCCCCGGGCCGCGCAACAGCTCCGACGCCCCCGGGCCGCGCACCGACTCCGACGCCCCCGGGCCGCGCGGCGCGCTCACCGGCACCCCGCCGGGCCCGGTACCGCCGTGGGCCGGCCTGCTGATCGCCCTGGCCGTGCCGGTACCGCTCGCGCTGGGGAGCGTGCTCTTCGCCCGGTGGGCGCCGGCGGTGCACAGCGTGCGGCTGCAACTGGCCGGTTCCGCGGCCGCCGCCGAGGCCGTCGTCGCCGGGCGGGCCGGCGACCACCGCGCGGCGCTGCGGGCCGAGCCCTGGCTGCTCGGCGGCGCCACCCTGACCCTCGTGGCGGCCGGGCTGCTCGGCTGGTACGTGCTCACCCGGCCGCACTGGCGGCTGGCCGCGCTCGCCGCCGGGGCCGCGGGCCTGCTCGCGGGCGCCCTGGACGTGGTGGAGAACGTCCTGCTCGGCGCCGGGCTGGACGGGCTCGGCGCGGGGCCGGCCGGCGATCCGGCCGGCTCGGGATCCGGCGCCGGCTCCGACGCGCCGTTCGCCGCCGCGGCCGCGCTCGCCACCGTCAAGTGGCTGCTCCTGCTGCCGGCCGGGGCGATCGCCCTGACCGTCCTCGCGATCACCCTGCACCGCGCGGTCCGCGGCATCCTGCGGCCCAGGCCCGCGCCGGGCCCCGAAGCCGCCGCAGCCGCCGAAGCCGGAGCCGCAGCCGGAGCCGGGGCGGACGCCGCCGGCCCCGCGCTGATCCCGCCGTGGCCGGTGGCCACCGCCCACGGCGGGCGCTGGCCGCCCGGCCACCGCCCGCACGGGCCGCTCGACCGCCACGCCCGCTGGCGCAACGGCGCCCGGGTGCCGCCCGGCCGGGAGCCCGCCCGGCTCGGCTTCTGCGTCTCCGGCGGCGGCATCCGCTCCGCCTGCGTCACCCTCGGCGCGTTGCAGGCACTGCGGCCCTGGCTCAAACAGGCCCGCTACCTGGTCTCCGTCTCCGGCGGCGGCTACACCGCGGGGGCACTGCAGCTGGCGCTCAGCGACTCCGCGCCCGGCGGCCCGGTACACGCCGTCTCCGGCCTGACGGCGGACAACGTCCTGGAGCCCGGATCGCCGGAGGAGGACCACCTCCGCCGGCACGCCAAGTACCTCGCCGACGGGGCCGGCCAGTGGCTGGTCGCCCTCGGGACGCTGCTGCGCGGCCTGGTCGCGGCCCTGACCCTGCTGCTCGCCACCGTCCTGGTGGTCGGCCTCGGGCTCAGCCGCTTCTACCACCTCGTCCCGCTGACCGACCTGGACGCGCTGGCCGGCGTCGGCCTGCGCACCGGCGGGGGCCACCGGCTCGACGCCCTCGCCGTCCGGGAGCCCGCCGTCCTGGCGCTGGTCGGGCTGCTCGGGGCCGCCGCGCTCTGCTGGCTGCTCTGGCTGCTGGCCTTCTCCCTGCTCGGCTGGGGCGCCCCGGTGCCCCGCACGCTGCGGCGGCTCTCGCACGCCGCCCTCGCGCTGGCCGCGCTGGTGGCCGCCGGGGTGCTGCTGGTGCCCGGGCTGGCCTGGGGCGCGGTCTGGCTGCAGCAGTCGCTCGCCGTAGGCGCCCGGCAGACCGGCGCCGGCCTCAGCCTGACCGTCCTGCTCAGCTACCTCTCCCTGCTGCTCGGCATACTCTGGCGCGGGCGCCGGGTCGTCGAGCAGGGCGCGGCGGCACTCGGCGGCCTGCTGCGCGGCACCCGGCGGCTCGGCGGCGGGGTGGCCGACCGGCTCGTCCAGTACCTGGTGGTGTGGGCGGCGCTCGCCGCGCTGTCGGCGGGCGCGCTGCTCGCACTCGGCTGGGCGGTCGCCACCGGCCACGCCTGGCCCGTTTCCGCCCAGGTGCTGCTGCCGCTCGTCCTCGGCACGGTCGGGCTCAACCTCGACCAGACCTGGATGAGCCTGCACCCGTTCTACCGCCGCCGGCTGGCCTCCGCCTTCGCCGTCCGCCGCGCCACCGAGGACGGCGAGGTACTGGCCCGGCCGTACCGCTTCTACCGCGAGCAGACCTGGCTCAGCCACTACGGCGCCCGGCACCCCGACGTGCCGCAGCTGGTCTTCTCGGCGGCCGCCAACCTGTCCGGCAGCTCCCGCACGCCACCCGGGCGCCGGGCGGTCTCGTTCACCTTCTCGCACGACTACGTCGGCGGGCCGGACGTCGGCTACGCCCGCACCGACCTGCTGGAGCGGCGCACCCGGCGGCACATCGCCAGGGACCTCACCGTGCAGTCCGCGATGGCCGTCTCGGGCGCCGCGTTCTCGTCGGCGATGGGCCGTCAGTCCCGCGCCTACCAGGGCCTGTTCGCCGTCACCAACGCCCGGCTGGGCACCTGGCTGCCCAACCCGGCCGCGCTCGGACCGCTCTGGGCACCGGACCGGGACTGGCGGCTCCCCCCGCAGCCCGCCGTCCGGCGCCTCCCCTACCAGCTGCGCGAACTGTGCGGGCGCTACCCGATGGACGACCGCTTCCTGCTGACCACCGACGGCGGGCACTACGAGAACCTCGGACTGGTCGAGCTGCTCCGGCACCGCGTGCGGACGGCGGTCTGCATCGACGCCAGCGGGGACGCCCCCGCCGCCGCGAGCCTGGCGGCGGCGATCACCCTCGCCCGCGAGGAGCTCGGCATCGTCATCACCCTGCACGAACCGGACCTGCTGATCCCCGGCAGCACCGACCGGCCGCTGCGCGGTCTGGCGGCCCGACTTGCGGACCGGCTCTCGGCCCGGGCGGTGATCACCGGGGACATCCGCTACCCGGACCCGTTCGACGTCCCCGGCGGCGACGCCCACGCCCGACCCGAAAGCCGCCCCGACGGCCACGGCAGCCGCGCCGCCCACGGGCACGGCCGCGGCGACGGCGACGGCCACGAGGACGAGTGGCGCCGGCACGGCACGCTGATCGTCGTCCAGGCCGTCCTCACCCCCGGCATGCCGTACGAGCTGCACGCCTACGCGACGGCCAACGCGGCGTTCCCGAACGACAGCACCAGCGACCAGTGGTTCGACCACCGGCAGTTCGACGCCTACCAGACCCTCGGCCGCCACCTGGGTGAGCAGGCGGCCCCCGTGATCAAGGCAGCGCTGGCCGAACCCGGGCCCGCCACCGTTCCGGCGCCCGCGCCTCCCGCCGTTCCGGCGCCCGTTCCGGCCCCCGCGCCGACCGCCCCGACGCCCCCGACCAGCGCCGCAGCGCGCCCGGCCGCGGCGCCTCCCCCGCCCCGGCGCGCCACGCACGAGTGAACGGGCTCGCTTGACTCGCGCCCGTCGCGTCGGGAAAGATCCGGCGCATGGACTCCGGCACCACTCTGGTTTGCCGCCTGCACGTCGATCTGCGACGCCAGGCGAGTTCCATCTGTGCCTGTTGACCTTGACTCTCCCCGCCGGTCCCGCCCTGTGACGTCCGCCAGGGCCCGCGCCGCGCACCCGTACCCGTCTTCCTGACGCGCCCAGCCCGGCGCACCCGTGCCGCCCGGCACGCCTGTTCCCGTTGCCGGGCCCGGCCGTCCCCTCCGCTCGCTCCGCCTTCCCCGAGGACGCCCACATGAGCCTGGACCTCGCCCCCGGCACTTCGGCCGGCCCGTCCGGCACCGAAGCCGTCGCGCCCGGCACCTCCCCCGCCGGCCCCTCCGCCGCCGCGACCCCGACCGCCGCGACCCCGACCGCCACGACCCCGACCGCCGTCACGGAATCCCGCGCCCCGCTCACCCCGAAGTCCCTGCGGGCGATCGTGCGCGACCTCGCCGAACAGCCCGACCAGTGGATCCACCACGTCCGGCTCTCCACCGAGGAGCGCTGGTACCGGCGGCTGGTGGCCGACGAGGACCACGAGGTCTGGCTGATCAGCTGGCTGCCCGGCCAGTCCACCGGGTTCCACGACCACGGCGGCTCGCGCGGCGCGTTCGCCGTCGCGCTCGGCGAGCTGGAGGAGCTCTCGCTCGGCGGGCCCGAGCAGGGCCTGCTGATCCGCCGGATCACGGCCGGCACCGCCCGGGCCTTCGGCCCGGAATACGTGCACGACGTCCGCAACACGGCCGCCGGCCCCGCGGTCACGCTGCACGCCTACTCGCCGCCGTTGAGCTCGATGGCGCACTACGAACTGCGGGCCGGCGGACTGGTCCGCACCTCGCAGGAAGGACCGGAGCAATGGTGACCACGATCGACGACCTGGTGGAGCGCGCCCGCGACGGGGTCCACCGGCCCCGCGCCCGGGAGGCCTACCAGGCGCAGCTGGACGGCGCGCTGCTGGTGGACATCCGGCCGGCGGCGCAGCGGGCGGCCGAGGGGGAGATCCCCGGCTCGCTGATCATCGAGCGCAACGTGCTGGAGTGGCGGCTCGATCCGACGGGCAGCCACCGGATCCCCGCGGCCACCGGTTACGACGTGGAGGTGATCGTGGTCTGCTCGGAGGGCTACGCCTCCAGTCTGGCGGCCGCCTCGCTGCGCGAGCTGGGGCTGCACCGGGCGACGGACCTGGACGGCGGTTTCGTCGGCTGGGCCGCTGCCGGGCTGCCGACGCGTCAGGGCGGCTGAGCGGCCGACCGGCACCACGCGCCCCGGCCCCACCCCCGACCCCGACCCCCGACCCCGACCCCGACCCCCGACCCCGACCCTCGCCGAGGAGACCGGCCCGATGACCCCGGCCGGTGACCCCGGAGCCCTGCCCGGTGACCCCGGGCCGGGCCGCCCGGGCGGACGGTAAATCAGGGACAGGAGATGATTCAGGTCATAGTCTGATCGGAGTTTCCGCCGGTCCGATGCTGGGCAGCCACGCGGGCGGAAGAACGCCCGGGCAGTTGGTCCGACAGACGCGGTCCCTTCACGGGCCGTCACTTGTCGACAAACCGCCACGACCGACAGACCGACACCGTCGGCGCCACCACCGGGAGGCGCCGAGACAGAGGAAACTCCCCGTGATCAGATTCGACGGCGCAGGCAAGCGCCACCCCGACGGCACCATCGCCGTCGGGGGCCTGGACCTCGACGTGCCCACCGGCCGGATAACCGTCCTGGTCGGCCCGTCCGGCTGCGGCAAGACCACGCTGCTGCGCATGGTCAACCGGATGGTGGAGCCGACCTCGGGCCGGGTGCTCCTGGACGGGACGGACGTCGCCCGGCTGGAGCCCGCCAAGCTGCGCCGCGGCATCGGCTACGTGATCCAGCAGGCCGGGCTCTTCCCGCACCGCAAGGTGATCGACAACATCGCCACCGTCCCCTACCTGCTCGGCTGGGACCGGAAGCGGGCCCGGGCCCGGGCCGCGGAGCTGCTGGAGCTGGTCGGGCTGGCGCCCGAGACCGGAAAGCGGTACCCGTTCCAGCTCTCCGGCGGTCAGCAGCAGCGTGTCGGGGTGGCCAGGGCGCTGGCCGCCGACCCGCCGGTCCTGCTGATGGACGAGCCGTTCAGCGCCGTCGACCCGGTGGTGCGGGCCGGGCTCCAGGAGGAGCTGCTGCGGCTGCAGTCCGAGCTGCACAAGACCGTGCTCTTCGTCACGCACGACATCGAGGAGGCCGTCCGGCTCGGCGACCAGGTCGTGGTGCTGCGCGAGCAGGGCCGGATCGCCCAGCTGGCCGATCCGCACACCCTGCTCACCGCGCCCGCCGACGACGACGTCGCCGCGTTCCTCGGTCGCGACCGCGGGCTGCGCGGGCTCGGCCTGCGCCCCGCCACCGCCGTCACCGTCCGCCCGGTGGCCGACGGGCTGCGCTACGGGGGGTGGGAGTTGGCCCTGGACGACGAGCGCCGCCCGATCGGCTGGATCGACCGGAACGCCCCGGCCACCACCCTGCACCCGGCGGCCGGGTACCGCCCGGAGACCGACACGCTGCGGACCGCGCTGGACGCCGCCGTCCTCTCCCCCGCCGGCGTCGCGGTCGCCCTGGACGCCGACGGCCGGGCCACCGGCACCGCGAGCCGCGAGGCCGTCCTGACCGCCCTCTCCGCAGCGCCCGCGACGGTGTCCGGAGCACCCGCGACGGTGTCCGGAGCACCCGCGACGGTGTCCGGAGCACCCGCGACGGTGTCCGGAGCGACCGCGGCCCCGTCCGCGGCGGGCGTCACGGTGCCCGGGATCGGCGCCGCGGACCGGACCGGGGCCGGCGCAGCGCCGGCTCCGGTGCGGGTGGCCCGGGCGAACGCGACGGACGAGAGCGGCGGAGCCACCGGTGGACGATGAACCGATCGTCCGGTGGTACTGGATCGGCGACCACCTCGGCTATCTCGGCGGCCTGCTCGCCGACCACGCGGTGATCGCCCTGCTCCCGGTGCTGATCGGCCTGCTGCTGGCCGTCCCGCTCGGCCTGGCCTGCACCCGCTTCCCCCGGCTCTACCAGCCGCTGGCCGCCGTCTTCAACGTCGTCTACGCGCTGCCCTCCCTGGCGGTCTTCGTGGTGCTCATCCCCTACACCGGGCTGGCCACCCAGGCCACCGTGATGATCCCGCTCACCTTCTACGCGGTCGCCGTGCTGCTGCCGACCACCGTGGACGGCCTGCACGCCGTCCCCGACCCCGTCCGCCAGGCGGCGACCGCGATGGGTTACGGCCCGTGGCACCGGCTGGCGGCCGTCGAGCTGCCCGCCTCCGTGCCGTACCTGGTGGCCGGGCTCCGGGTCGCGGCGGTCTCCAGCATCTCGCTGGCGAGCGTCGGCGCGCTGGTCGGGCGCGGCGGACTCGGCTACCTCTTCATCGACGGCTTCCAGCGCACCTTCCCGACCCCGATCGTGGCCGGCATCGTGCTGATCGCCGCGCTGGCGCTGGCCGTGGACCTGCTGCTGATCGGGGCCCGGCGGCTGCTCGCGCCCTGGGCCGTCCGGGAGCAGGGGGCCGGCCGGTGAACTGGCTCTCCTGGCTGGGGGACTTCTTCTCCTCCCCGGACCGCCGCAGCGGCCCGGACTCGATCGTGCACCGCATCGCCGAGCACCTGCTGCTCTCGGGCGAGGCGCTGCTCTACGCGGCCCTGCTGGCCGTGCCGCTCGGCCTGCTGATCGGCTACACCGGCCGCGGCGCCACCGCCGTCACCTCGCTGGCCGGCGCCGCCCGCGCGCTGCCCACGCTCGGCCTGGTGACGCTCGCGGTGCTGCTCGCCGGGGTGGGCGACACGGCCGTGCTGATCCCGCTGGTCGCGCTCGCCGCGCCGCCGCTGCTGGTCGCCGCCGTCGAGGGGGTGCGCGGCACCG
The DNA here is from genome assembly GCF_053587085.1 of Kitasatospora sp. NPDC003701. Classification (NCBI taxonomy): domain Bacteria; kingdom Bacillati; phylum Actinomycetota; class Actinomycetes; order Kitasatosporales; family Streptomycetaceae; genus Kitasatospora; species Kitasatospora sp. NPDC003701. Next base: position 2,453 of record NZ_JBSFNM010000006.1, on the reverse strand, counting down.
ACCCGGACGTCCGGGATGCGGCGCGCGGCGTCGGGCTGACGCACCCGCAGGTGCTGTGGCAGGTCTGCCTGCCGTCCGCGCTGCCGACCCTGCTGGCCGGGTTCCGGACCGCGACCGTCCAGGTCGTCGCGACGGCCACGGTCGCCGCGTACGTCGGCCTCGGCGGTCTCGGCCGGTACGTCATCGACGGGCTGGCCACCCGGAACTTCGCCGTGACGGTGGGCGGCGCGCTGCTCGTGGTGCTGCTCGCGGTCGGCGCCCAGCTGTTCTTCGCGCTGCTCGCCCGGTTCGCGCTCCCGCCCGGCCTGCGCGCCCAGCGCAAGTCGCGCTCGTCCCGCTGATCGCGACGCCATGCCGATTCCGTCGACCCGCCGCCCCGTCGTCCCACCGATCCCGTCGACCCCGCTCATGGCGTTGATCCCGCTCGTCCCGCTGATTCTCATCCGTTCCGAAAGGACACGTATCACCATGTCGATATCTGCACGCCGCCGAAGCGGCCGCCGGGCCCTGCTCCTCGGCACGATCGCCGCGCTCGCCCTCGGTGCCACCGCCTGCTCCTCCTCCGGCGGCGACCCGCTGGGCGGCGGCTCCTCGACCTCGGCGGCCGCGACCGGCGGCGCGACGGCCGGCGGCGGCTCCGGCTCGACCGTGGTGGTCGGCTCGGCCAACTTCCCCGAGAACGTGCTGCTCGGCTCGATCTACTCGCAGGCGCTGAAGGCCAAGGGCGTCAAGGTCGAGGAGAAGTTCAACATCGGCAGCCGCGAGGTGCTGTACGGGCAGCTGCAGAACGGCAGCCTGACGGTGCTGCCCGAGTACAACGGCGCGCTGCTCGCCTACCTCGGCGGCAAGGCGACCGCGCCCACCAAGGACGAGGTCAACGCGGCGCTGGCGAAGACCCTGCCCGCCTCGCTGGCCATCCTGGACTCCTCGCCCGCCGAGGACAAGGACACCCTGAGCATCAGCCAGGAGAGCGCCGACAAGTACCAGCTGAAGACCATCGACGACCTCGCCGCCAAGGCCGGCGAGTTCACCATCGGCGGCCCGCCCGAGTTCAAGACCCGCCAGGAGCAGCCGCTCAAGGACGTCTACGGGCTGACCTTCAAGGAGTGGAAGCCGACCGGCGAGACCACCGCCAACGCGATCAAGGACGGCTCGATCCAGGTCGGCAACGTCTTCTCCACCGACCCGAAGATCGCCCAGCTGAAGCTCGTCCCGCTGGCCGACCCGAAGAACCTGTTCGGCGCGCAGAACGTCACCCCGCTGGTGAACAAGGGCGCGATCGACGCCCCCGCCGCCGCCGCGCTGAACGCGGTGTCGGCCAAGCTCGACACCGCGGGGCTGGCGACGCTGATGAAGAAGGTCGCCGTCGACAAGGAGGACCCGTCCGCCGTGGCCAAGGAGTGGCTGAAGGCCAACGGACTGGGCTGAGCCCGGCGGCACGACCGGCCGACGGCGGCGGCCCGGTCTACGGCACGACCGCCCGGCGGCGCGACCGGCCACGGCGGCGGCCCGGTCGACGGCGCGACCGCCCGACGGCACGACCGGCCACGGCGGCGGCCCGGGAGGGGAGGACCTCCCGGGCCGCCGCCGCTTCGCCGTCAGGGGATCTTCCCTTGAGCGGCGCGAACATGACAGTGTGGCGGAATGCGCACTCGTCTCCTCGCCGCCACCCTCACGGCGTTCGCCGCGGTGAGCCTCGCTGCCTGTTCGTCCGGCTCGGGTTCGAGCGGCACCGCGGCCGGCTCCCCCACCACACCCGCCGCCGCCACCGCGTCCGTGCCGAGCACCCCCGGCCCCGGCGGCACCGCCGACGCCACCGGCACCGGCGCGCCGACCACGGCCCCCACGGCGGCCGGTCCGGCCACCCCCACCGCACCCGCCACGGGCAGCCCCGACGGACCCGCGCCGGGATCGGCCTCGCCGGGCGCCCCCGACGCCCCCGGTGCCCCGGCGCCGTCCAAGCCCGCGCCACCGGCCGACGCGGGACTGCCCGCCAAGCCCGGCTCGGACGACACCGGCAGGCTGGTCGCCGCGCTCGACGCGATCGACCCGGCGATCGTCGGCGGCAAGCCCGACCAGGCCGTCGACCGCGCCCGCAACCAGTGCCAGTCGATGTACCAGTTCCCCAAGGACCGCGCGAAGTTGGTCGAGCTGGCCAACCAGCGCTTCACCGCACCCGACCACCCGCAGGGCTTCGGCGCCGAGAAGGCCGAGAAGATCCTCGACGCGCTGCGCGCCACCCTCTGCCCGCCGGCCTGACGCCGGTCCTCACCCTCGCCCCCGGCCTCGACGCCCGCCCCCGCCCGCGCCCTTCACCTCGCGCTCCGGGGCCGGGCAGGGCCGCCCCGAGCAGCCCGGTGTCCTGAGCACCGGGCCGCCGTGGCCGCGCGCAACGACCTGCCCGAACCGGTGCGGTCGGGCCCGCGCCGGGTGCCCGCCCAGGGCGGCACCGT